>JAGHUZ010000047.1 GCA_018064575.1 Candidatus Minthomonas equi | reverse complement strand
CACTCGTGCCGATGATACTGCACTAACCCGTGTGGGAAAGTAGGTAACCGCCGCCCTATACGAACCCCGATGACTTATGGTTGTCGGGGTTCGTTTTTTTTTATTACCTTTGGATAATGAAATTATTGGAAAAAAACTTATATTTAGTATGAAGATTTTCTTTACATCCCTTTTTCTTTTGGTCTCTGCCTGCTGTTTTTCACAGAGTCACTGTGGATATTGTAAGGATTCCTGTTCTGATAAGTCTGCCAGGACCGGACAAGTCGCCATTGTCGCCCATCGCGGGTTCTGGAATACGGATGCGACTTCTTTCAGTGAAAATTCTATTGCTTCATTACATCAAGCTGCCATTAATGGTTTCTGGGGATGTGAATTGGACATCCATATCACTTGCAATGGGAAGATTATTGTAAACCACGATTCCGAAATCAACGGGAAGAAAATATCTGAGTGCAAGTATAAGGATTTTTCGAAAAATCTTCTTCCAAATGGAGAAAAAAGACCACTTCTTGATGATTATCTTTCTGTCGCATCCGGATACCCATTAACAAAGCTCGTCATTGAGTTCAAGGATGCCGAAAACGGTATAGTGGAGAAGACTATGAAACTTCTCAAGAGATACGGAATGGATTCCCCAAAGAGAACAATGTTCATATCTTTTAATCAAAAGGCTTGTATGAGGGTGGCAGAACTGTACCCTGAATATACCAATCAGTATCTGACTGGAGACCTTTCTCCCGAAGAAGTGCATAAGATGGGTATCAATGGCATCGATTATCATTATGCCCGCTTCAAAGAACACCCGGAGTGGGTGGGGCAAGCTCACAAACTTGGTATGAGTGTCAATGTATGGACTGTTGACAATAAAGAGGATATGGAGGAAATGATAGCACTCGGTGTGGACGCCATAACCACTAATAAGCCACTTCTTCTCCGTTCCATACTTTCCGAATTAGAATTGAAGTTGAAATGAATTTGATAGCAGACGCTGGAGCGACTAAAACGGATTGGCGTCTTGTATCTTCAGACTCTCATCCGTGTAAAAAGATTACGGGCGGTATAAATCTTTCGGTCAATCGTACTGATAACGATATTTCTGATGCGTATCGTGCGATGGCTGCAGAATTGGACATCTCTTTCGATGATGTGTCTGTCGTATGGTATTATGGTGCGGGACTTACCTCAGTCTCGAAGTGTGAAACAGTAGCCGGAATTCTGTCCGGGATTTTTTCTCACGCAGAAATTCACGTTGACAATGATTTGGTGGGTGCATCCAGGGCTGTATTGGGAGCGTCCTCTGGAATTGCGTGCATTCTTGGAACAGGAGCCAACAGTTGTGAATGGAATGGTGAAAAGATAATCGGTCACGTGAATGCCGGAGGTTATGTTCTGGGGGATGAAGGTAGCGGTGCCTATATGGGACGTTTATTGTTATCAGATTATATAAAGGGACTTGTTCCTGATGTCATCGGGTCGGTTCTTTCGAACGAGTACGGACTGACATATGAAAATATCGTCAATCACGTTTACAGGGGAGAACGTCCGTCCGGTTATTTGGCTTCATTTGTGCCGCTTATCAGCCGATATTCAGAACTTCCATACTGTCGTGCGTTGGTTTCGGATGCATTTGATGCGTTTCTCAGCAGAAATATTTTTCCGTATGGAAGAAGCTCCGCCAAACTTGCTTTTGTGGGCTCAATCGCTATGGTATTCAGAGAAATTCTTTCTGAACGTGTGAAAAATGCCGGATATGA
>JAGHUZ010000058.1 GCA_018064575.1 Candidatus Minthomonas equi | reverse complement strand
CATATCGAAGGTGAAATTATCCAGAGTGATAATCGCGGTGAATCAATGTTTCTCACGAAACAGCCCATAGGCGTAGTAGCCGGCATACTTCCTTGGAACTTCCCATTCTTTCTCATCGCCAGAAAAGCCGGGGCAGCTCTCATTGCAGGATGTACCATAGTCATCAAGCCCTCACAGCTCACTCCTGAAAATTGTACCGAATTCGCAAAAGTCATAGATGAAGCCGCTTTGCCCAAAGGTGTCATCAACATCGTAACCGGAAAAGGTTCCGTCATCGGAAACGAAATGGCCGGAAGTCCGAAAATCGATATCGTCAGTGTTACAGGTTCCGTGGAAGCTGGGGCCAGCATTATGGCAGCAGCAGCCAGAAATATCACTAAAGTCAGTCTGGCACTCGGAGGAAAGGCTCCGGCCATCGTATTTCCCGATGCAGACCTGGAACTTGCGGCACAGGCCATTCTTGATTCCCGTATCGGTAACAACGGCCAGATATGCAATAATGCAGAACGCTGCTATATTCATAAGGACATCAAAAAACAATTCACCGAAATCCTTCTCAAAAAATTCCAGGCAGTCACCTATGGCGACCCTTGCAAGAACGATTCAGTGGATATGGGTCCCCTTGTGGAAAAGAGGGCACTTGAAAGCGTGACAGCCAAGGTCGAAAACGCCGTTAAACAGGGAGCCAGGATTCTTTGCGGCGGGAAGCCTGCCGGAGGTAAAGGTTATTTCTACCCCGCCACTTTGTTGGATAATGTAAAACAGGACTTCGACATCGTTCACAAAGAGACCTTCGGTCCCGTTCTCCCTCTGATTGAATTCGAAACCATAGATCAGGTAATAGAATGGGCAAATGACTGTGAATACGGGCTTGCATCCTCTGTATTCACGAATGACATAAACACCGCCACCCGCATGTGCCGAGAACTCCAATTTGGAGAGACCTATATAAACCGCTTCCATTTCGAGGGTATGCAAGGCTTCCACGCAGGTATGAAGAAGAGCGGAATAGGCGGAGCCGATGGAAAACACGGAATCGAAGAATATCTCTCCACCCACGTCACTTACTTGCAGACAAAATAAAATGCGTATAGGTTTATTCATACCCTGCTATGTCGACGCTCTATATCCGAAGGTCGGCATAGCCGCTTATAAACTTCTCAAAAGCCTCGGGCTTGATGTGGATTACCCAGAAAAACAGACTTGCTGCGGGCAGCCTATGGGCAATGCCGGTTTTCAGGACAAGGCATTGCCTTTGGCCGTAAAGTTTGATGAACTTTTTTCCGGATACGATTATGTAGTCGCTCCCGGAGCCAGTTGCGCAGCCTATGTGCGCTATTTTCATCCCGAAATTATGAAGGAATCCAAGTGTACTGCTGCCGAAAAGACCACAGATATCGTGGAATTTCTTCACGATATTCTGAAAGTGAAGAGCCTTCCGGCTATATTTCCCCACAAGGTAAGTGTCCATAATTCCTGCCACGGAGTGCGGGAACTGGGACTCTCCTCCCCTTCCGAAAGAAACGTTCCCCAGTTCAACAAAATCATCGACCTTCTCCGGCTTGTCAAGGGAATCGAAATCGTCGAACCGGAGCGGAAGGATGAATGTTGCGGATTCGGTGGGATGTTCGCCATAGAAGAGCCGGCTGTATCTGTAAGGATGGGACAGGATAAACTCCGCCGCCATATCCAGACAGGTGCAGAGTACGTTACCGGACCGGATTCTTCCTGCTTGATGCACCTTGAAGGAATCGCCAAAAAGAGCGGAGAGCACATCAAATTCATTCACGTTGTTCAAATTCTCGCCGCAGGACTATGAGTACATCACATTCGAAGAAAGCTCAGCTCTATCAGACTGCCCCGGAAATAGTTACCCGTCACGACCTCACATTCTGGAACGTAAGGGCCAAAAGGGATGCTATGGCACAGAACCTTCCTGAATGGGAAGAACTTCGTGATGCTGCTGACCGCATCAAAAGACATACGGAAACACATCTGGATGAATATCTCATACAGTTTGAACAGAATGCCATACGCAATGGAGTCAAGGTTCATTGGGCTGAGGACGCCCGTGAATATAACCAAATCGTTTACGACATCCTCAGTTCACATCAGGTAAAGAAGGTGGTCAAGAGTAAATCTATGCTCACCGAAGAGTGTCATTTGAATGAACATCTTCAGGAAAAAGGTATTGAAGTAGTGGGAACGGACCTCGGCGAAAGAATACTCCAGTTGATGAAAATGGCACCGTCACATATTGTTATGCCTGCTCTCCACGTTCATCGGGAAAGTATTCGGGATTGTTTCGAATCCACTATTCCTGAATATGAAGAATTCAAGCGGGAATATTTTCGCAGGAATCCCCAGCTTTCTCCCGACAGCACAGACTGCGCCGACCCGACTATGCTGACCTTCATCGCCCGTCTCCATCTTAGAAATCAATTTATGACGGCAGATGCCGGAATGACGGGAGCAAACTTTGGGATAGCAGCCTCTGGTGATGTAGTGGTATGCACCAATGAAGGGAATGCAGATATGAGTACGGCCATCCCTCCGCTTCACATCGTCAGTATGGGCATCGAAAAACTCATCCCGGACTATAAAGCAATGGCAGTATTCCAAAGGCTTCTTGCTCGTTGCGGCACAGGGCAGCCTACCACGGTCTATACATCCCATTTCCGAGGTTCCAAGCCGGGAGGGGAAATGCACATCGTCCTCGTCGATAACGGGCGCAGTTCCATTCTGACCAATTCTGAACATTGGCAGACCCTGAAATGTATGAGATGCGGTGCTTGTATGAACACCTGCCCCGTTTACCGTCGCAGTGCCGGATACTCCTATTCATATTTCATCCCCGGACCCATCGGCATCAACCTTGGGATGTTGAAGGACCCCAAGGACCATAGCGGCAATGTATCAGCCTGCTCACTATGTATGAGTTGTGACAATGTCTGTCCGGTTAAAGTGGACCTCAGTTCCCAGATTTACCGCTGGCGTCAGCAATTGAATGAGATAGGTCTGGCAAATCCAATGAAGAAATGTATGTCCGATGCCATGAGCTTCGTATTCAACAGACCGAAAGTCTATACCAGTGCTCTGAAAGCTGCCAGGTTGGTCAACGTTCTCCCGGATTTTATGGTTTACAGTGGCATCAATGCCTGGGGTTATGGCCACAAGATGATGGTATTCCCCAAGGAATCATTTCACTCACTATGGAAAAAAGGAATTGAAAATGTCAAGTAAGGAAAACATACTCAATAGAATACGCAATGCATCCACGGAAAAGTTCGAAAAAGCGGAAATTTCAATAGATGCCATTACCTACCCCGACCCCGTAACACAGTTCATCAATGCCTGCAAGACTGTCTCCGGAGCAGAAGTATCATTTGACACACCACCTTCAGATGATATTCGCGGAGAGTCTTCAACCGTACGTGGTGCTTTCGGCGTGGCTGAAAACGGATGCATCTGGATACCGCAGACAGAAGCGGACAGGAGTTATCTTTTCGCATCGGAGCATCTTGACATCATCGTCGCCAAAACGGACATCCTGAACAATATGCACGAAGCATACGAGAGAATAGCAGCATCCGAGGAATATTTCAAGGAATACAAGTTCGGCACATTCATCAGCGGTCCGTCCAAGACGGCAGACATCGAAGGGGCTCTCGTATATGGCGCCCAGGCTGCCAGGTCGGTAACAGTCTATCTTACTTGACTCTCAACTTCCTTCCGATTTTGAGAACAGTCCTTTCCGTTATGCCGTTGAACCGACAAATGGCGCTTACGGATGAATGATATCGACGGGCGATGGCCAGAAGGGTATCGCCTTTCTTTATAGTATGATAAACTGCATCTCCTGACGTATCATCGATTTTTGAAGATATATTTGATGCCTGTGAATTCCCTTTGTCAGATGATACAGATGATGAAACAGGTGCTGTCAAAGATGGGATAGTATGATAAGAGATGGGGAGTGATACCCATCTGCCGTTAGTGTCCAGCACTATCTTGGCATTACGCCATGAAGGTCTCTGAACTGTACCTTTCTCCAGAACACAAGCCCAGGTGCCGTCTGAGAGAAGTAGAATTCTATAATCATCCTCACCGAGTTCCAGTGTATCCTTGAACGCCACATAGGTGCTGTCAAAGTTTTCAGCAGAACCGTTACCAGTATCGGGAAGGAAATCAGGCAGAATTCTTCTGGCACCAAGAAGACGATTGGCATAGTAGTCTTCGCTACTTGATGAAATTTTGATTCCTCTTCGACTGGCGTGAATGAAGCGGAATCCATTCCCTGTTTCGTCGGGACCGATATAAATACCCACGTGACCGATGGTTTTTCTATTGTATCTCATCCCGAAAACCAAAATATCCCCTTTCTGCAAATCGGAAACAGACCCGGAAACTTCCCTGCCCTGTTTCGCTTGAGCACTGGAATTCGGAGAAAGTTCATAACCGAATTTCCCGTATATGAATCTGGTGAATCCGGAACAGTCAAATGACGAAGGGCCTTTTCCGCCTGACCTGTATGGTTTTCCTATATACTTTTCAGCCTCACTGATGACACGGTCTGCCAATTCAGAGGTGGAAACAGACAGAGAATCCCGAGTTTCAGCATTCAAGTGTTGAAATAAGGACAAAAGAAGTGTGATGAACGATAATACTATATATCTTTTCATATAGGTTTACCTATACTCTTTTCTCATAGAAACGCTCTCTTCAGTAGGAAAATCTGCTGGTACGGCTTGTGTCACGACTCCTTTGGCAGCCCACTCGGCACCTCTGAGAAGCAGAACTTGAAAACCGGTACACTGCATAGCCGGATTGTCCTCCAAAGTA
>JAGHUZ010000106.1 GCA_018064575.1 Candidatus Minthomonas equi | reverse complement strand
TTTGCCGATTTTGACATAATCGAAAATGGTAACGTGGGGTCATATTACGGTTCCTTCACCGATTTCCACATTTTCGGCGATATAACAGAAGGGTCCTATTTCTACCCCTGCCGCTATTTTGGCATTCGGATGGACTTGACTGTATGCTGTTGAATTCATTTCCGTTAATTTCTATTACTTGGTATGTGTCATAGCCGCTCTTATGAGACGCGCCATTTCTGTGTTCACTTTATGTCCTGACTTGTATGCGATGACTCTGCCCCTGATACGATATCCCACAAGGGAAAAATCCCCCAGCATATCAAGCATCTTATGGCGTACGCATTCATCGTCGAAATGTGGGATTACATTATCGAGATAACCGTTCGGTTTTACTTCTATCGTCTTGACGTTGAAAAGCACCGCCATTTTTCTGACAGTCTCTTCAGAAACAGGATGCTCCACGATGACAAGCGCATTTTCCAAATCGCCACCCTTGATAAGTCCCTTGGAGAAAAGGTACTCCAATTCGTGGAAAAAAACGAATGTACGGCACGGTGCTATCTGGGATGCATAATCTGTATTTTCATCGAAATGGAACGTCTGGACTCCCACTACTTTGGAATTGAAATCTATGGTCAAATCAGCAGTGAAGGAACCGCACGGTTCTATAACCAGATCTGCACCTGTTTTTTCATCCTGAAAATGAAGCGTTTCCGTTACGTCATAATACTTTCTGGGAGCATTTTGAGTCTGCAGGCCGTCAGCCAGAATGGCCTTGACATAAGCAGAAGCGCTGCCGTCCAGAATCGGGACTTCGAAATTATCAAGTTCGATTACGGCATTATCCACACCGAGAGCATACAGACAAGACAGAACGTGTTCTATGGTGGAAACCTTAATGCCGTTATTTTCGAGCGTAGTTCCTCTGGTGGTCATAGTGACATAATCCACGACAGCAGGAATATACGCGTCATCCCCTACGTCTTTGCGGAGAAAACGGATTCCCGTATTTTCCGGAGCGGGGAGAAGTCTCATACGGACTTTCTGCCCGGAATGAAGACCTTTTCCTTCAAAAAGATATATTTTCCTTAAAGTATTCTGACTTGTTGACATCGCTTAAACTGGAAACAGATGCAAATTTACTATTATTTATTCGAATTTCTTCCATTCCGGCGGAAAATAGCATATGCCCTCAGGAATGTTTTATAATCAAATGCCGGACTGCCCATAACGGATGTACCCGGCTCCACGTCTTTCATCGTTCCGGACTGAGCCGCGATTCGGGCATTATCACCTACTGTGGTGTGTCCGGAAATACCCACCTGCCCACCTATCATACAACCGCTTCCGACGTGTGCGGAACCTGCTATTCCTGTCGGCGCGG
>JAGHUZ010000007.1 GCA_018064575.1 Candidatus Minthomonas equi | reverse complement strand
TCTGTATTGGGAGGCGCGAAATTTTCTATGGAACTGCCTTCTTGCGGGGCGTGACGGATGGTTTCCGAACTGCCTGGAACTTGTTTGAATTTCTTTCAGTTTCTTCTTTGTTTTTTTGGGCTTTTTCGGTTATTTTTGCACCGTTTTAGAGTGATGATAATCGATTCTGCCATTTTTTCAGGGAGTAGCGCATGCCTCGGAGACAAACCGTCCCGGAAAGCTCCTGAATTCGCCTTTATCGGGCGGAGCAATGTCGGTAAATCATCATTGATAAATATGCTGTGCGGAAGGAGGGAATTGGCCCGGACTTCTTCAAATCCGGGGAAAACCCTATGTATAAATCATTTCCTCATTAATGACAAGTGGTATCTGGTGGATTTGCCCGGTTACGGTTTCGCCCGTATATCGAAGCAGATGAGAGAAAAACTCCAGATTATGATTCAGGAATATGTAGGAAAGTCTGAAGAATTGAAAATGCTGTTCATCCTTGTCGATTCGCGTCATCCTCTTCAGAAAATAGATGGAGAATTCATTATGGCTGTAGATGGTGCTCAAGTGCCGTATGCAGTCATTTTTACCAAATGTGACAAGATGGGGAAGAATGCGCTCTCTTCCCAGACCGGAAAGACCGTTTCCCAGATAGAGGGAATCGTCTCAAATGTCCCCCGTTTTTTTCTTTCCTCTTCAGAGAAAGGGAACGGCAGGCAGGAAATATTGGATTATATCGAAGAAATATTATAATTTTTTAAAACTATGGACCATACGCACAATATCAAAATTTTCAGTTGCAGGAGTTCTCGTTATCTTGCCGAAAAAATAGCTTTGTCTCTGGGACTTAATCTGGGTAAATCGGTGGTAACCGATTTCAGCGACGGTGAATTCCAGCCCGCATTCGATGAATCGGTCAGGGGTTGTACAGTTTTTATCATCCAGTCAACTTTCCCGCCAGTGGAGAATATATTTGAACTGCTTCTGATGATTGATGCCGCCAGAAGGGCTTCCGCATATCAGGTCATCGCAGTCATTCCTTACTTCGGCTGGGCACGTCAGGACAGAAAGGACCGTCCGAGGGTTTCCATCGGGGCGAAGATGGTGGCGAATCTTCTGGCTTACGCCGGATGTTCGCGCGTTATGACCGCAGACCTCCACGCAGATCAGATACAGGGATTTTTCGATTTCCCGGTAGATCATATTTATGCCAGTTCCCTGTTCCTTCCTTACCTTCGTGAGCAGATAAAGAACCACAAACTGGACAATCTCTCCATAGCGGCACCCGATATGGGAGGCGCCAAGCGGGCCAATGCATATTCAAGAATTCTCGGATGTCCTATGATTATATGTCACAAATCCCGTGAAAGAGCCAATGTGGTAGGGTCGATGACCGCTATCGGTGACGTAGAAGGACGTGATATAGTAATAGTGGACGATATGATAGATACTGCCGGTACTATAGCGAAGGCCGCCGATATGCTTATGGCCAAGGGTGCCAACAGTGTTCGTGCTATGGCTACACATCCGGTATTTTCGGGGCAGGCTTATGAAAAAATCGCAGCCAGCGCTCTTAACGAGGTAGTGGTTTCCGATACCATTCCCTTGAGAAATATCGAGGGACGGGATATCTCCAAGATAAAGGTTCTTTCTGTGGCCGATATCTTCGCCGATGTCATCACCAAGGTTTACAATTATCAGTCTATTAGCACAAGTTTCGTTTTCTAATCAGTACGCGATGTCATATCTTGATAATCCCATAGAAGAAATTCACGACACCATAGTAGCTTCACTCAAGGCTTTTTTCAAAAGGACCGGGGTTAAACGGACCGTGCTGGGCCTTTCTGGCGGTCTGGATTCCGCAGTGGTGGCGGCATTGGCCGCCGAAGCGTTGGGATGTGATAATGTTCACGGGATACTGATGCCGTCACCATATTCCACACTGCATTCCATCAGCGATGCTGTGGACTTGTGTAATAATCTGAACATCAAGTATGACGTCATCCCGATAGAAAAGATTTATTTCAGGTATATGAGGGACATCGCCCCGATATTCGCAGGAAATTTCCAGTGGGACAATACCCAGGAGAATCTTCAGGCCAGAATACGCGGGACGATACTTATGGCCTATTCGAACAGGAAAGGAGCTTTGCTCCTGAATACATCGAACAAGAGTGAACTGTCCTGCGGGTATGGAACTTTGTATGGGGATCTTGCAGGTTCCCTTATGGTTATCGCGGATGTTTATAAACTGCAGGTGTATCGTCTGGCCGCTTATCTAAATGCCGGTGAGGAGCAGGTTCCTGTTCATACCATAGAGAAGCAGCCTTCCGCCGAATTGAGGGATGGTCAGAAAGATACCGATTCCCTGCCACCGTATTCCCTTCTGGACCCGGTTCTCTGCGCTTTGAACGATGATGGTCTTACACCGGAGGAAATCAAGGCGTCAGGTGTCGATGCCTCATTGGTGGATACTGTAGTGAAAATGAAAAAGGCTGCATCGTTCAAGGTTCATCAGATGCCGCAGATTATCAAGGTGAGTGACCATCCGCTGCTTCCGTGCAGCAAGTGGGTGACACCTGAATATTGATGGGTGCGGTATGAAACTGTTCCTGTCGGTAGTGGGGCTTGTGGCCCTGTCAGTTTTCCTGCTCTGCTTCAATGTGATTTTCAGGAAAAAGCCGTTTCCTGACGGAGAAATCAGCAGAAATAAGGAATTGCGTAAGCGCGGAATAGTGTGTGCAAATGAGGAGGAGGTCAAATTGCACGGGAAAAGAAAGAAAATTTCAGCGGGGAAGTGTGATCCGGATGCATGCATCGATTGTGTCGCCGGATGTGGAACGGGGACTGAAAAGCAAGTCATAAATAAATAATCACATAATTATGTCATTGGTAGCGATAGTCGGGAGACCGAACGTTGGAAAATCTACATTGTTTAACCGTCTGGTAGGGATGCGTCAGGCCATTACGGACGAAACGGCCGGAGTTACCCGCGATCGTCATTACGGTAAGTGTGAGTGGTGCGGCAGGGAATTTTCAGTGGTCGATACGGGCGGATATACTGTCAATTCCGATGACATATTCGAAAGTGAAATCAGAAAACAGGTTCAAATCGCCATCAATGAGGCTGATGCCATTCTCTTTCTCGTGGAGGTCGGTACCGGCATTACTGATTTCGATTCAGAAATAGCTGACATTCTCAGACGTACACCGAAACCTGTTTTTCTGGTCGTGAACAAGGTTGACACGGGATTGAGAATGTTCGATGTCTATCAATTCTATTCTCTGGGACTTGGTGACCCTTTCAGCATTTCTTCGGCCAATGGAGGCGGGACAGGTGATTTGCTGGATGCCGTAGTGAAGGCTTTGCCGGAGGACTCTCCCTCTGCCGGGGAGGAGATTCATATTCCGCGTATAGCCATAGTCGGAAAACCGAATGTGGGAAAATCTTCCCTGACGAATGCCCTTCTCGGAGAGGAAAGGAATATCGTAACCCCCATTGCCGGGTCGACGAGGGATTCCATAGAATCTCATTACAACAAGTTCGGTCATGAATTCATTCTGGTGGATACTGCCGGACTGAGGAAAAAGACCAAGGTGACAGAGGACTTGGAATTCTATTCGGTGATGCGTTCCATCAGAGCCATCGAAAATTCCGATGTATGCATATTGATGGTGGATGCCTTAGCCGGATTCGAGGCGCAGGATATGTCGATTTTCAATTTGATTATCAAGAACAGGAAGGGTTGTGTAGTGGTTCTAAACAAGTGGGATACAGTGGAGAAGACCAGTAACACGATGAAAGAATATCAGAAGACCATAGCGAAGAAACTCGCTCCTTTCAGTGATGTTCCTCTGGTGTTTACCTCAGTGCTCAATAAACAGAGAATATTGGATGTTCTGGATGCTGTAGATGCTGTCTATGCCAATTATTCACAGAAGATTCCGACACGTCAGTTGAATGATGTAATGCTCGAGGAGATAGAGGCGTTCCAGCCACCTATGTACAAGGGTAAAATCGTCAAAATCAAATTTGTCACCCAACTGCCTGCACGTGGCCCATCGTTCGCGTTTTTCTGTAATTTGCCGCAATACATCAAGGATCCTTACAAACGTTTCATAGAAAACAAACTCAGAAGTCACTGGGATTTCAAAGGTTGTCCGATTCAGGTGTTTTTCAGGCAGAAATAATTTTCAGATTCCAGGTGAGGCGAAGGTCTTGACATCGTTCAGGGTGATTTTTCCGTTCGAGAGAATGAAAAGCCTTTCGATTACGTTTCTCAGTTCACGTATATTGCCTCCCCACGGGTTCTTTTGCAGTTCAACGATGGCATCGTCATCGATTTGCATTACCGGCTTTCCGGCTTCTGTGCAGATTTGTGTCAGAAAATGCTTGACGAGCAGAGGTATGTCTTCTATCCTCTCACTGAGGGATGGTACGTGGATTACTATGACGCTGAGACGATGGTACAGGTCTTCCCTGAAATTACCTTTCAAAATTTCTTCCTTGAGGTTCTTGTTGGTGGCGGCCACCACCCGGACATTGACGGTGATGTCCTTGTCGCTTCCGACACGGGTAAGTTTGTTCTCCTGAAGAACCCTGAGCACTTTAGCCTGGGCGGCAAGACTCATATCCCCTATCTCGTCGAGAAACAGGGTGCCTCCATCGGCTTGTTCGAATTTTCCCTTGTGCTGTTTTATGGCAGAGGTGAAGGCTCCTTTTTCGTGCCCGAACAATTCACTTTCGATGAGTTCCGAGGGTATGGCGGCGCAGTTTACTTCGATGAACGGCATCGAAGAACGGAGACTCTTTTCGTGCAGCCATTTGGCCACCAGCTCCTTTCCTGTCCCATTGGCTCCCGTTACCAGGACCCTTGCATCGGTGGGGGCCACACGTTCCACCATATCCTTAATCAGGGTGAGTGCTTTTGACTCTCCTATCATTTCCGGAACTCGTGATACTTTTTTCTTCAGTATCCGGGTCTCCTTGATGAGTTCGGTCTTTTCTGTGGCATTCTTGAGAGTGATGAGAATACGGTTCAAGTCCAAAGGTTTCTGGATAAAGTCAAAAGCCCCTTTCTTGATGCATTCTACGGCAGTGTCGATGGAACCGTGTCCGGAAATCATTATCACGGCACTGTCTATGCCCTGGGCATAGATTTTTTCAAGGACCTCGATTCCGTCCATTTTCGGCATTTTGATATCACAGAAAATGGCATCGAAATTTCCTTCCGAAGCGGCAGAAATGCCGCTCTCTCCGTCTTCGGCAAGAGTTATTTCGTGACCTTCGAATTCCAGAATTTCCTTCAGAGTGTTTCTTATACTCCGTTCATCGTCAATTATAAGTATTCGCATAATGGTGTATCATTCAATAACCGTGCAAAGATAAGTTTATTCTATGTATTTTTGCAGTTATGAAACGACCGATTATTATCGCCATAGATGGTCATTCTTCGACAGGAAAAAGTACAGTGGCCAAATTGATCGCCGGACGTATGGGTTATATCTATATCGATACGGGCGCATTGTACCGTGCTCTCGCGCTTGGAGCCATGAGGGAGGGAATGATTTCTCCGGATGGTGAAATCGATGAACTTGCGCTGTCCGCTGCACTGACGGATCAGAGGAATGAAAAGTCTGGCA
>JAGHUZ010000195.1 GCA_018064575.1 Candidatus Minthomonas equi | reverse complement strand
TCGTTTCCTTTAATCCAGCCCTGGCGTCCGTCAGTAAGTTCCACACGAATCCACTGTCCCAATTCTTCGATTATGGTCACATCCGTTCCCTCGTGAATCACGAAAAGGGACTGAGCATTATCATTCGGAGAGCCTTTTCCTGAAGAAACCGGAGCCAATACTACTGCCTTGTCCACTCTGTCGAACTCCTTCTTAAGAGAAAATGAACACCCGAAACAGAAGGTTACAGCCACCAGAAACACTATCCCGGCCACGAATGACAGCCTGACCACAGAAGAAGAACGTCCGAACCTGAAGAAGAACAGCGCTGCCAGGAAAAGGACGAACAGTATGACAGCGCCCCAGGCCCAAACATCGGACGAGAAACTGTTACGGACATTCCTGACCCAGGTTATCAGGACAAATTCAGGGACTACGTCTATCTCGTCCAGAGTCTGCGCCCTTGCCATTGACAGATTCATTTCCGCATCCTCGAAGGAAGGATTCATTCTCAAAGCACGCCTGTAATAAAGAATGGCCTTGCCATTGGAATTACCTGATTTATAATACGAATTGGCGATATTATAATAAAGGTCAGCGGAATGGGCCCCCGCTTCCTCTATGGAAAGGAACGAATCCAAAGCTGCCTGATAATCCGCCGTCGTATATGCATTGACAGCCCTGTTCCAAAGAGAATCGAGTTCGGGAGCATTTTTGGCGGAAACGCCTGATACCGACACCACAAACAGAACTGATATGATGAATAATCTTTTCATAAGTCTCTTACTGTTTTTCAATTCCAGAAATTACCTCCATCGCTTCCTTGTAATGATTTTCCATAGTCTCAGCCTGAGAGGAAGGTGCATACCTCGCATAATCGCAGGCATCGAGAAGAGCCAGCAGACGGGTCACCATCTCCTCACTGCGTCCGGCTTCCACCAGAGCCTGCCGTATGGTATCCCTGTTCAAGTCTGTCATAGTCAGCCTGAACTTGTCCGAGACATATCCTTCCAGAGCCCGGTGCAGTTCTTCATAAAATGCGGAAGGAAGGTTCTGTTTCAGATAGGAACCGGCATTCTTCAGTCTCGCTCTGGCCACAGAATTGGCTTTTCTGTTACGTACGCCCGCCACGTCAGCCTTCATCTTCATATATTTCTTCAATGTCAGCGAAAGAATTATGAATATCAGAACAGCCGCAGAGAGCAGTATAAGCATCAGGGGGCTCGCCACCATAAAGGCAGCACCTACGTTCAGTGCAGGGACAGCCGTGCGTATGAACCGGATATCCTCACCCAGGACACGAACACTCTGCTTATCGGAACCGGAGGACATTACCATAGCATCGGAAGTGGATCCTTTCTCCACGGTGAATGGTATTCCACCGGAAGAAAGAGTTTCATATTTTCCTGTCTTGACATTGTAATAGCTGAATTCCACAGGTCCGATAGCAAATTCTCCGTGACTTCTCGGAATAAAAGGATATTCGAAGCTCTTGGTGCCGGAAGTACCGCCTGCTTCAGCGCGGACATTTTCGCTCCGCTTAACGTCATAAGCTTCAAAATCCGGAGGGAAAGCAAAGGAAGGTGCATCGATGAGATTTATATTCCCTGTCCCTGATATGGTTACAACCAATGAAGCCGCCTCGTGAGACTTGACACTTTCAGGTGTCACCTTGACATTCATTTGGAACGAGCCCACACCACCTGTGAATGACTTCGGAGCACCGGAAGGAAGATCCTTCACATTCACTTGGACTGCAGGGGTCGTCACTCTCTTTCTGACTGTCTCATACGAATCGAAGAAATCGTCGAAGATGGAACGTCCTGCGGATGAAGAGTTTCTCACCTGCACCGCACATACAAGTTCGGCAGGGTCGATAACGATTTCCCCCGATTTCTGTGGCAGGAGCATCCATTTGCGCAGAAGCGCGGCATCATAGATGGTACCATTCAAGGTCTCCCGCCTGAACTCCACATTCTGCGGAGTTTCTATCTCCTGATTCCAGAATCCATCGAAAGATGGAAATCTGACATCTTCAAAACCGGATATGGATGCACGGCTGTAAAGTTTAAGGGTGGCTATCACCGGCTCTCCCTTTACGACACTCGTCTTATTCAGCGAAAGTCTGAGCTGTATGTCCCCCACTCCCGTGTTCGTCTTGGAGGACGAAGACTGTGAATGCTGTCCCTGTGAGCCTGCTGAAGCTGCATCAGTATCCTTCACCACCTCTATGGTGACACTTCTGGAAGAGACTGTTTTTCCGTCAATCTCCACCGTGGCTGGGGATATCGTATATTTTCCGACTGCCGAAGCCTGAAGCATAAAGGTAAAACTCACCTGATAACTCTGCGTCACCTTGCCGTTGATGATATTGGTACTGCTCATCGTGGACTGGGACGGGCCTGCAAGCACCTGGAAATTGGAAAAATCCGGATTATTGAAGCCATCGACCTTTCCTGTGGCGGTATAGACGACCTTGAATATTTCGGCATCAGTCACCACCGTGGGAGCATCCACCTCCAGATTCTGCGCCATCGCCGCAATACCGACAAGCAATATTGGCAACAGCAATAATTTCTTATAATTCATCATCTTACTAATATTTTCTTATCTACGGAGCTTACTTCCGGCACCATCTATTCCACCGTTTACCAATTCTTCTCCCTCTGGCGTGACTGAAGTTTGGCTGCCTTCTCCTTATTCACTTTTTCCTGAGTATCTTTCTCTTTATCCTGAATAGCCTGCAGAATCTGCTGCGCCTCCTGAGCCGTCATCCGGTCATCCTGTGGCTGCTGATTCTGGTTCTGGTCTTGATCTTGGTCTTGGTTCTGGTCCTGATTCTGGTCTTTGTTCTGGTCTTTGTTCTGGTCCTGATTCTGGTTCTGGTTCTGCTGCTGGTTCTGCTGCTGGTTCTGCTGTTCCTCAAGCATCTTCTGAGCATATGCCAGATTTCCCTTGGTACCCATATCATCGGGGCGGTGGCGCAGAGATTCCTTAAAGGACTCCACAGCCCCCTGCCAGTCCTTTTCCCTTACTGCGAGGTCTCCGGCATTATGGTAGTAATCAGCCACACGTTCCTCACTGGCGGCATATTGCCTCGATGACAAATCTTTCGTTTGAGGAATCTGCGCCTTGAGGGTATCTCCCAAGCCTTCGAAATGCTTCTTAGCATCCTGCCAATTCTCCATTTTATAATACAAATTTCCGAGATTGAAATTCGCGGCGATGGAGGTGGAATCCTGAAGAAGAGCCTTCTTGTATTCCACTTCCGCCCTTTGCAAGTCATCCTTCGCAAAAGCGCGGTTTCCGCTGCGCACCTGACGCATTTCCTTTGTCTGGGCGGAAAGGGACATCCCGGAAAGACAGAGGAGCGCCACAAGTGCGGACGCATAGCGGCCTGCGCTGAAAAACTGCCTGCCACTCCGCCTGTCACTGATAAGGAATGACAATACTATAAAGAACAAAGCCATACCGAAGAAATACATAAACTGTTCATCGAAATCCTCGAATACCACCGACTGGAACTGCTTGGCCTCCATACTTTGGATATCATCGATGATGGGATTAAGTCCGAACTCACCGTTACCTGCACGGACATACATTCCCTCTCCGGCACGGGCTGTCTCTTCAAGAGTTTTTTCATCGAGTTTTGACACCACGATGTTCCCGTCCTTATCCTTGAGAAGGTCACCATTCATCGGGATGGGTTTGCCTTCCGAGGAACCGACTCCGATGGTATAGACACGGGCACCCGTTTCCACCGCCTGTTGAGCTGCCTTGACAGGATCACCATCGTGGTTTTCACCGTCGGTAATCAGAATTATCGCCCGGCTGTTCTGGCTTTCCGGCGAGAAACCGCGGCAAGCCGTAATGATGGCATCCCCCATCTCGGTTCCCTGAACCGGAACCGATTCCGTATTGATGGAATTAAGGAAAATCTTGGCCGACACATAATCGGCAGTTATAGGAAGCTGTACAAAGGCCTGTCCCGCAAACACTATCAGTCCTATTCTGTCTCCCTGCAGTCTGTCCGTCAGCTTTGATATCGCCAGTTTCGCCCTTTCCAGACGGTTAGGGGAATAATCCTCGGCCAGCATCGAATTGGAAACATCAAGGGCTATCATTATCTCGGCACCCTTGACCTCCTGCTCCTTGAGGATGGCCCCCAACTGGGGTCTTGCCATTCCTATGCACAGGAAGAGCCACGCTATGGAAAAAAGTGACAGTTTCACCCATCCTTTCCTTTCGGATACGTTCGGAGTAAGTTTCCCGACGAGTGAGACATCACCGAACTCTGCCATTCTTTTTCTCCGGGCACGTCTCATAAACCCATAGATGATAAAAAAGAATGGTATCAGAACTATCAGAAACAGATAATCAGCCGCTGCGAAGTTTATCATACTATTCTCCTCCCTGCAAAAAGTTTCAATACTATATCCAGCAGGAAAAGTATCAAGGCAGCCAGACCGAACTTCCCGAACAGTTCCTTATATATCGGAAACGAATCGACCGTCGTCTTTACCTTTTCCATTTTATTGATTTCTCCGTAAATGGCCAGCAGTTTGGTATTATCCGTGGCCCTGAAATATGCTCCGCCCGTCTGCTCCGCAATATCCTGAAGAAGTTTTTCATCTATTTCCACCGGGACTTTCTGAATCTGTACTCCGAAGGGAGTCATCACAGGATAGGGTGCATCACCCATAGCTCCGACTCCGATGGTATATACACGGACACCATAGGTTTTTGCTATATCCGTAGCCATCATAGGGGTAATTTCACCTCTGTTGTTTACACCGTCGGTCAGAAGGATTACCACGCGGCTCTCTGCATTCGAGTCCTTCAGACGCGCCACTGCCGTGGCAAGACCATTGCCTATGGCAGTACCATCCTCTATCAGACCGCACTCCACCTCCTTCAGCAGATTAATCAGCGTAGGACGGTCAGTGGTCAACGGGCATTGAGTGAAACTTTCCCCGGCGAACACCACCAGTCCCATACGGTCCGCCGGACGCTGGGCGATGAATTCCGTCGCGATTCCCTTGGCAGCCTCGATTCTGTCGGGGTCGAAATCCCTCGCCAGCATAGAGGTGGAAACGTCGAGAGCCAGAACTATGTCAATGCCTTCCGTATCGATGGTTTCATTTACGGACGATGACCTCGGTCTCGCTATCGCTATTACCATCAATGCCACAGCCAGACACTCCAGCACGAAAGGAGCGTGCATCAGGATGGTCTTTACAGTGATGCCTCTCCGCAAGAATGCCAACGTGTCGGAAAACGACATAAACGGCTCCTTACCTCTGAAGTGCCTCCACAGATATATGGCCAGCATCGGAACCAGCAATAGTTCAAGCCACAGCAAATGCGGATATTCAAAGAAAAAAGAACTGTCTCCCATCATTTTTCGCCTCCCTCGTTAACTGTCTCTGCATTTAACTGTCTTTCGTATGTCTGATTCACGAAACGGACTGCCACCGGAATGGCCGCTTCATTCTCTTCCCGTGAACAGTTCAGTTTGGCGAACTTGACAAGGTCTGAACGGGTGAAGAGTTCTTCGAGTTCCGCAAACTCTCCGGCGCTTACATCCTTCTTTTTCAAGTCTGCCAGCATTTCCGCCGAAGTGGCCTCGATGGCCGTCACGTCAAACCTGCTTTCGATATAGAGTCTCAGGGCATCCGTCACCTCGGTATAGAACTGCTTCTGACGGTTTTTCTGCCACAATTCCTCTTCCCGTATCTTATCCAGAGTCCGCAAGGCCACGATATGGGGAGGATCCTGAACGACAGTATGCCCCATAAACGTAAGACCGGCCTTTTTTCTCCTGATTATCACTGTCACAGCTACCGCCAGCGCTGCCAGAGCCAAGGCTGCAAGCACCCACTTGGCCACTTCCCAGAATGTCACGGGATATCCGAACTGCGGTTTGATGTCTGCGAATCTGGGACTTTCATCCCCCTCTTCTCTCTCTGGAGACATAAAGGTAGCGGTATCCACCGCAATGGTTTCCACTACGACCGCTTTTCCATCCACGTGAAGGGTATCCACCTCCTCATCACCACGATAAAAGTAAAACACCCTGTCGGGAAGCATATAAGCTCCGCTGTCAAACGAAGTAAGGACGGCGCTCGCCTCGATTTCGGCAAACTTCTTCTTCAGGGACAATGTATCTATGGTAAAATGGCGGATAACCTCCACGCCGGGCACCACCGGGTTCGCCAGGGAATCGAAATCCACTGACAAATCGCGGGGTACGTTGAACTGTGCCTTCCAGACGATATGGTCACCTATGAGGACTGTATCCTTTGAAAGGGTGTTGGAGACCAATTCCTGCCCGCAAACAGGAGACAAAGCAGCCAGAATAGCCGTAAGGCATATGTAAAATTTCTTTCTCATTTCGATTACGCTCTGCTCTTGAACAATGCCACGAGGCTTTTCACATAATCCTGATTCGTTCCGACACTGACAGAATCCACCTTGTACTTCCTCAGGAGAGTCTGCATCCCGTTGAAAAATTCAGTCGCGTACCGTTCGTATGATGCCCGCACGGCCCGGCTGGATGTATCCACCCAGAATGAAGCGCCGTTTTCGTTATCCCTGACCCTGATGAATCCCACGTCCGGAAGTGAACGTTCACGCTCATCGAAAATATTGATGACGGAAATTTCGTGACGGCTCACGGCGATTTTGAGAGCATCCTCGTATGCCGGATGACCTTCGGCATCGGTATCCATCATATCGGACAGGACAAATGCCGTGCATCTCTTCTTCATCGCATTGGCCAGAA
>JAGHUZ010000165.1 GCA_018064575.1 Candidatus Minthomonas equi | reverse complement strand
GAAGAAGGAGATACAGGAGTTCGTGAAAACCAATACTGCTCCATACAAGTATCCGAGAATAATCGTTTTCAGGGACTCTCTCCCGAAGACCATAAGTGGAAAAGTCATTAGAAATTTATTGTAATATGGGAAAAATTACATTTGATTCAGATTTGTGCAAGGGTTGCGGACTCTGCGTGGAAGCTTGTCCCAAAGGTTTGATATTCATCGATACAGACAGCCTTAACCGGAAAGGCTACCATCCCGCCACGACAGCGGAAGATGCACCCTGTATCGCTTGCGCTTTCTGTGCTATGATGTGTCCGGATTGTGTTATCAAAGTCGAAAAATGATATGGCAACGAAAAAATTGATGAAGGGAAATGAAGCCCTTGCCGAAGCTGCCATCCGTTCAGGGTGCAGGTTTTATTTCGGCTACCCCATTACCCCGCAGACAGAACTTGCGGAGTATATGGCACGCTATCTTCCCAAAGCCGGAGGAACCTTTCTTCAGGCCGAAAGCGAGATAGCTGCCATCAGTATGGTTTATGGAGCGTCGGCCGCAGGCAAACGCGTAATGACCTCCTCCTCTTCTCCTGGAATTTCCCTGAAGCAGGAGGGAATCTCCTACCTTGCGGGAAGCAATCTGCCTGCAGTCATAGTCAATGTTCAGCGAGGTGGCCCGGGACTGGGCGGCATACAGCCTTCCCAATCAGATTACTGGCAGGCCACCAAGGGTGGAGGACACGGTGACTACCATCTTATAGTTCTGGCACCATCCACTGTTCAGGAGATGGCTGACCTTACGGTTCTTGCCTTTGACCTTGCCGATAAGTACAGGGTTCAGACGATGATACTCGCCGACGGAACAGTCGGTCAGATGATGGAGCCGGTCGAACTTCCCGAGCCCGTGGAACAGGAATATGACAAGCCCTGGGCGCTTAGGGGCAAAGGTGAAGGCAAGTCAAAATTCATAACTTCACTGTCACTCTCACCGGAGGAACTTGAACAGTGGAATTTGAATAATTTTGCCAAGTACCGTGAAATCGAGAAGTCGGAGCAGAGAGCTGAAGAGTTTATGATGGATGATGCCGAAATCTGCATCGTCGCTTTCGGTATATCCGCGCGAGTGTCCCGTAATGCTGTCCTCGCTGCGAGGGAAAAGGGCATTAAAGCCGGGCTCATAAGACCCATAAGCCTTTACCCTTTCCCGAAGGACATTCTTCGCAAGCATGCTTCCCACATTGACAGATTCATAAGTGTCGAACTCAATATGGGACAGATGATAGATGATATCAGACTTTCAATAGACTGCAGCAGACCCGTGTCACTGTGCAATAGGGTAGGAGGTGTGATAGTAACCCCCGAAGAAGTACTTGCGGCAATAGAAGGAGGAAAATAATATGGTAGTATTTGATAAACCAAAGTGCCTTAAAGACAATCCGATGCATTATTGCCCGGGTTGTGCTCACGGACTTGTCCACAGAATTGTGGCACAGGCTATCGATGAACTCGGTATCCAAAACAGAACAATAGGTATCGCACCTGTAGGTTGCGCGGTTTTCGCTTATAACTATTTCGATGTCGATATGGTGGAGGCAGCGCACGGACGTGCTCCGGCAGTCGCTACCGGTATCAAGCGTGCCGACCCTTCCAAAATAGTTTTTTCCTATCAGGGAGACGGTGATTTAGCATCTATCGGTATGACGGAGACTGTACATGCTGCAGCGCGTGGTGAGAATCTGACCATCATTTTCATAAACAATGCCATTTACGGAATGACCGGAGGACAGATGGCTCCCACTTCGCTTCCCGGTCAGATCACTCAAACTTCTCCCTATGGTCGCGATGTCGATGCGGTAGGTTATCCTGTGAGGGTATGTGAACTTCTCGCTACTCTCGAAGCACCATATTATATAGAAAGGGTGGCCGTCAATAATGTAAAGAATGTGCGCAAGGCCGAAAAAGCCATCAAAAGGGCTTTACTGAACCAGGTGGAGGGCAAGGGCTATTCATTCGTGGAAGTGGTGGCAGCCTGCCCGACCAATTGGAAGATGAAACCCACTGATGCCAACAAGTGGGTTGACGAGGCTATGATTCCATATTATCCTTTGGG
>JAGHUZ010000274.1 GCA_018064575.1 Candidatus Minthomonas equi | reverse complement strand
ATTTGGGTGCGTGTGAACCTGCGCCGAAACTGGATATGGCCTGGTTCTCCGAAGATGTGACCAGAGCAATGCTTCTGCATACCAAGGTATTCGGGCCATATCGCGATGACAAAATGGACCATATCGCAGAAACTGCCTGTTATACGGAACTGAACTTGACGAAAAATTATGTACCGGTTTCCGAAGTGAAAATTCAGGTCGTGGATGAGGACAATCGTCCGATTCCGGAGGCCCGGATAGAATTCAGATTGTATAATTTCGCAGAATTTTACCCTGTCATAAAGTCTGTCACCGATAAAGACGGATGTGCATCGGCGACGTTCGGGAATGGTGATATTCTGGTATGGGCTTCAAATGGTGAGCGATATGGTTATAGAAAAATTGCTGTCGGGAAAAATACAGAATGCAAGCGGGATGGTAATTTTCTTCGCCGGCTTTTCGAATGTGTTTCAGGTGGAAAACAGAAAACTGTTACGGTTATTCTTAGCAGAAAAGAAGGTGATGGCCTGGAAGATCAAGTGGATATATTTCCACCCTCCGGTGTCGAAGTTACAAATTCAGTCACTCGACAGGAAACCGAGGTCAATGAAGAGCGTCTGGCGCGGGAAGATTCGATTCGCACAGCATATCAGTCCACATTCCATTCGGGTGACAACGCTAATAAATATGCGGTTATGGCCTGTGGAAATTCGGAGGAAATCGTGTCGTTCATTTTTTTCAATACTTCCACTGAACAACGGAAAATCTGTGCCCAAAGGATGATGGACCTGATGAATGAAAAAGATTTGAGAGATTCGCAGTGCGATGTTTTGATGGACTATATCCTCAATTATTTTAAACTTAAAAATGTCGATTCTTCTGTTTCAGAATATCTTCTGAATCCAAGGGTGTCGAATGAAATGCTTTCCCCTTGTTCCAGTTTCTTCAGGGAACACTTCGGTGATTCGCTCAGCGTGGAGAATATTATGGAAATCACCTCGAAAATCGAGGTGATGGACAGTCAGAATCCGGCAGGTATTCCTGTCAGCCCCATTGGTGTCGCAGGAATCGGAGTCGCGGATTCTCATTCAAGAGATATTTTCTTCGTTTCGGTGTGCAGGAA
>JAGHUZ010000001.1 GCA_018064575.1 Candidatus Minthomonas equi | reverse complement strand
CTTGCGTCCGTGACGACGACGTGCAGCGAGTACGCGACGTCCGTTAGGAGTGGACATACGTTCACGGAATCCGTGTTTGTTACGACGCTTGCGCTGTGAAGGCTGAAATGTACGTTTCATATCTGCTAATATTAATTACTTCTTTTTAGGGAGTGCAAAGGTAGTTCTTTCCGTTTAATTACCAAATATTTCTCTTTAAAAAATTCATCATCGAACCATTCAGCGATACTGTGAACACAGAACAGGGCAGAAGGAATACTGCATACTCTGCAACATTCCGATATTTCGGAGAGAACATCACCTCCTTTCAGGTACATAACCCCTTCCGAATAAAGACCCTCCACTAAAGGCATAAAATTCCGGAACTCGGTCACCGCCCTCGAAACGACCCAGTCATATCCGCCCGCAAGTGTTTCACAACGGCACCATCGAGCCTCCACGTTCTTCAGTCCCAAAGCCTGGGCAACGGCCTCCACCACCTTGATTTTCTTTCCTATGGAATCGCAAAGGGTAAAATGGGTATCAGGAAACATTATCGCCAGCGGTATCCCGGGGAAACCGCCTCCGGTACCTACGTCCAGAACATTGCCGAAGGCGATGGAATTATCTTTCACATAACGTGCAATGGCCAGGGAATGAAGCAGATGATGCACTCTGAACTGCCCGATGTCCTTGCGTGAAATGACATTGATTTTCGAATTCCATTCCCGGTACAGGGCTTCAAGGGAAGAGAACTGCTCCCGCTGCTTCGCTGTCAACTCGAAATATTGTTCCATAACGCACAAAGTTAAGAATCTGTTTTGAAATAATTAGAAGCTGTTTAAATTTGATGCCCGAAATTTATTATAGCAGATTTTTTTCATATTTTTGCGGATATGAGTACTGAAGACATTAACAACAGCGGACATCCGTGGATATGGACCTTGGCAGGAATACTGTCAGTATTGGCAGTATTGTACTTCATCGCACACTTCTCTCTTACCAAGTACACCCGTCACAATGAAGAATATGAAGTTCCCGATTTTTACGGGATGCAGTTTGATGATGCCAGAGCCTTGGCGACGAAAAACGGATTCCGCCTGGAAGTGACCGATTCCGTTTACTCGAAAGTTCTTCCACGAGGAGCCATATTCCGCCAGAATCCCTCCGCTGGAAGTATGGTAAAACAAGGCCGGAGAATCATCCTGACCATAAATTCCGTCATCCAGAAGAAAATCGAGATGCCCCTGCTGGTAGGTTTTTCATTACGCCAGGCCCGAACCGAATTATCTGCCAAAGGGCTCCAGTTGGAGAAACTGAAATACGAGAACGATATGGCCACGAACAACGTCCTGAGTCAAGAATATAAGGGACGTCCGATTGCCGCAGGCACATTGATTCCCCAGGACAGTAAAATCACACTTGTAGTGGGGCAGAATCCGAATGATGAAAAAGCATCCGTTCCCGACGTAATAGGCTACACATACAAGATGGCCTGCGACATCGTATGGGACAATTCATTCAATATCGAAAAGTGTCTCTTCGATGACACGGTCATTTCTTATTCCGACTCGCTCACTGCATCCGTTTACAAGCAGATTCCCTCTCCGGCGGATTCATCTGTCACCACACGTGGAAGCGGAGTGACATTATACTTCACCAAAGACCATACCAAGGTAGCCAGACCTGCTTCTCAGACGGAAAATGAATGACAAGGAGGACATCGTTCCGCTGAACGGGGAAGATTCGGAACTTGAGCAGGAACAGAACGAGTCCGAGAGCGGAATGTTCGAACATTTCCGATTTACCGTGGACAAAGGTCAGGAAATGCTTCGGATAGACAAATACCTGACGGCACATATGGAAGGAACGTCCCGCCACCGCATACAGCTGGCGATGGATGCCGGTTACATAAATGTCAACGGGAACCCCACCAAATCGAGTTACAAAATCAAGCCGCTGGACGTAATCACCATATCGCTCCCATACCGGCGAAGGGGATTCGAAATACTTCCCGAAGAGATGCCGCTCGATATACGATATGAGGATGAGGACGTCCTCGTAATCAACAAGCCTGCAGGTCTGGTCGTCCACCCAGGCCACGGTCACTATTCAGGCACCCTTCTCAACGGGCTGGCCTGGTATCTTGGGCGTCGTCAGGACGCCGATGCGGAAGATGACCGTATGGGAATTCTCGTTCATAGAATCGATAAGGACACATCCGGGACACTTCTCATAGCCAAGAACGATGATGCGCAGATGTTTCTTTCCCAGCAGTTCTTCCATCACACCATAGAACGCAGATACACCGCCATCGTATGGGGGGACATAGAAGAAGACCAAGGTACCGTAGATGCCAATATCGGCCGCGACCCTAACGACAGGATACGTTACAAGGTAGTTGATGAAGCGTCTGGAAAACACGCTGTCACACATTGGAAAGTTCTACAGAGACTGGGATATGTAACAGTCATAGAATGCCGCCTTGAGACAGGCAGGACTCATCAGATTCGTGTCCATATGAACCATATCGGCCACCCGCTCTTCAATGACAGTCTCTACGGCGGTGACAGAATTATGAAAGGAACGCTCTACAGCCGGTACCGCCAGTTCATAGACCATTGCTTCGCAATACTTCCCCGTCAGGCACTTCACGCCAGAACGCTGGGATTCTCCCATCCCCGCACCCACGAACATATCCACGTAGAAAGCGAACTTCCGGATGATATGGTAAATCTCATCCGGAAGTTCGCTGCATTCACGGCTTCGCGCTGATTTGCCATTACTATCTGTGCATACCGTGATGGCCGCCAGGGCCTCTGTGTGGCATAAACTTACCCGCTTCCGCGAAGTTTCCGAACTTGAATGTAAGGGAAAGCATCACATAGCGTCCGAGAGTATTCGACCAGGAATCCTGCACATAATTATCAGTGGTGGAACGATTGATATTCTTAGACTTGTTCAGGATATCATACACCTTAAGACGGAGAGTCAACTTGTTTTTCAAGAACGACTGGGCCAGCTCCGCATTCCATACGAACTTATTCTCATTATAGCCGTCGGAATAACCGTGATAAATATAATAACGTCCATCGCTTTTAACCTCCATTTTCCAAGGGAGCGTCACATTGAATTCTCCAGTCAGCTGATTGTTCCAAGTCTCGGAATTCTGATTTGTCTTGATGGTGTACCACGCACGGTTATATCCGACTACTCCTCCGAGTCTGACCTCCGCCCAGTCGTTTCTGTAAACGAATGTCAAATGTTCGTTGGCAGAAATAGAAGTAGTTCTCCCCTCCTGCAAATCTTTCGATGACAATATATCTTCCACTGTGGATGCCTCTCCATTTCCGGAATAGGACATCGCGCTCGTCGTGGAAAATCTCGTAAACGAATTCAGGGAGAACTTGGAATCCTTTCCTCCTATAGGTGTATTCCCCATAACCATCAGATTCCCGTTATATGAGGGGGCACTGGCATTCAGAGGCACAATATACTGTATGCCGTCGGGTGTGTACCAGCTGGAATTGACTATCGCATCTTTGGTATAATTGAAACTGAGCATACAGCCGATGGAGCCGAAGCTTTCCATATTGGTTCTGCGGTAATCGAACCAGACACGGTGATTGAAGGAGGGGTCCAGAAAGAGATTACCGAGTGATATGTTAAGAGGATCGGAATTATCCGGAACGGGAGATAGCTGATTGATACTTGGCTGATTAGTCTGTCCACGGTAATTCAGTCTCAGAAATTCATAATCGGAAAATTCGAATTCGATTCTGGCAGTAGGAGAAAAATTCCACACTGTATATGATGTATCCCTATATGTCACCGGGCTTCCTTGTTCACTGAAAAGAAATGCTTTGCTGTCGGTACTTGAGGGCTGTGCACTGGCCCCTATCTGGATATTGTACTTATCCTCCTGCTTGGCCAGGGACAGACGCATATTCTGATTGATGAAATTATTATCGAACTGATTTGAATAGTCCGCATCCAAGTCACCGGATTCCCTGTAATAAGTCATTTTTTCAGATTCGTTCTTATTCCAGGCGAAACGGTATGACCCCTGAAGAAAGAAATTCTTACCGAGAGGCTCGGTATAAGTCAGATTTGCTGACAGCGAGTAAGTCTTCTGTAACTGATTATAGCGTTGGTCGATAACAGATGTATTCTTCCAAGTCTGTGAACTTTCGTTCCAGTCGGTCTTGGTTTCAGAGAAATTGTTTCCGTCGATGGTGCTCTTGGAGAGGGAATAATCGACATTCAGTGAAAGGGAGCGGCCGCTGTTCTTTCCGAGCCGCTGTCTTAGAAGGAGACGCCCGTTAGTCCGCCAATTGTTATTATCACCGAAAGAATGGCTTTTACTGTTATTCACCAAGGAGTCCACGCTTCCATCATTGAAAGTATATCTGGTATCGACCAGACTGTTCTCATCGAAAGAACCTGAACCATAACTGAACTGGGGACGGAAAAGCAGGGAGAATTGTTTTGACGGAGCCCACTCAAGTTCCGCACCCGCGCGATGTCCCTGCGTGGTAGTGTTGCTGGCTCCGGAATTCTTCGATGAGAGATTCTTGCCTTCGCTCAGGAAGGTCAGTTTATTACTCTCTGATTCCGTTCTGTTATCAGAGCCATTGTACATATAGTTTCCACCTATTTCATTGTCCGGATCATCACCGAATGATGTATTGGCATTCACTCCACCCATCCAGGAAGTGGTGATACCGTTGGAGCCGCCGAACATTCCGCGGCCGCCTCCCATTCCACGTCCTCCGCCACGCATAGACCCCATCACAGAAGAAGCCATATCCATAAGACCGCGGTTATTCGTATTGTTTCCGTTTCCGATAAAACTGATTTGGCTTTTTTCGGTGAAACGTCCTACCATTCCGGAGGACTGCCAACGCCCGTCACTGCTCTTGTTATCCGAAGCGGCAGGCATATCCTGTCCCCCACCGCCGGTCAATGTACCGAACCATCCCTTCATCATACCTTTCTTCACAGACAGGTCGATAACCGTTTCCTCCTCACCGTCATCGATGCCGGTAAACTCAGCCTGTTCCGACCTCTTCTCAAGAACCTTGACTTTCTCGACTATCTTGGCCGGAATATTCTTGGATGCTATCTGCGGGTCATCCAGAAAGAAGGTTCTGCCATCAATGGTTATTTTGTTGATGGTCTTCCCATTGGCGGTAATGGAACCGTCAGAAGCCACCTCTACACCCGGAAGTTTCTTGAGCAGGTCTTCCAAAGCATCATTGTCAGTAGTCTTGAACATCCCTGCATTATACTCTATGGTATCCTTTTTCACCACTATGGCATTACCTGTAGCAGAAACCACCGCTTGATCCAGCGTAGCCACATCCGTGTTCATTTTTAGACTCCCGAGGTCCAGATTCTTTCCCTCGACAGTAACTTGCTGTGTCAGTTTCGAATACCCCATCATTTCAGCAGTCAAGGTATATTTGCCTTTCTTAACTTTTTCTACAACGGCCACACCGTCATCACCGCTCAATGCGAAATTCATTTTTTCAGCAGAACCCTCTTTCATCAGATAGACGGTAGCGAAGGCCACCGGTTCGGATGAAGCGGCGTCCACAAGTTTGACCGTAATGGAAGCGGTCTGCGCCAACGCTGACTGAAA
>JAGHUZ010000216.1 GCA_018064575.1 Candidatus Minthomonas equi | reverse complement strand
CGTTCCCGAACTGATGCTCCACGTTTCACGTCCTGTCCGCTGGGATTCAGACCACGTTACTCTGATGGATGATTCTACCCTTGAACTCTTCGCGGAAATCGTCAGGGCTGACGCTCTCGAAAGAGTACACTACGGACTGGACTATTTCGACGGAGCCATAAACCGTATAGGTGCGTATGTCATAGGTTCACGTGCGGCTCAGAAATGTATGCTCCGAGCTATGCTCGAACCTACCGATATCATCCGCGAGGCGGAACTCGAAGGGAATACCTGTAAAGTGCTCACCTACCTCGAAGAGGCCAAGACTATGCCTTGGGGTGACGTTTATGATGAATTCTGTGAAAGGAACGGTGTTCCCACCGGTACCGGCTACCTGCAGGATATCTCAGAATACGAAAAAAGCGTCACGTCGAAGCGGTAAGTTATTTCAGTACACCGAGTTCCTTTCCTATTTTAGTGAAGGCTGCGATACACTTGTCGAGATGTTCTCTCTTGTGGCCTGCACTTACTTGTACGCGGATACGCGCCTGCCCTTTGGGAACGACCGGATAATAGAAGCCGGTTACATAGATTCCCTCATCCTGAAGACGGGCGGCGAAATCCTGTGACAGTTTGGCATCATAGAGCATAACTGCACAAATGGCGCTCTGGGTAGGCTTGATATCGAAACCTGCATCCTTCATCTTCTGTACGAAATATGCGGTATTTTCGTGAAGTCGGTCCTGCAGTTCATTGGTAGAGGCCATCATATCGAACATACGGATACCGGCGGCGGCTATCATCGGAGGAATGGAGTTTGAGAACAGATATGGTCTGGAACGCTGTCGGAGCATAGCTATGATTTCTTTCTTTCCTGTGGTAAATCCGCCTACCGCACCGCCGAACGCCTTACCGAGGGTTCCTGTAAGAATCTCTATTTTTCCGCGCAGATTATACTGTTCGGTGACACCGCGCCCGGTTTTCCCGACGACACCAGCCGAGTGGGATTCGTCAACCATCACCATCGCATTATACTTTTCAGCGAGTGCGTAAATGCGGTCCAGAGGGCAGACATTGCCGTCCATAGAGAATACACCGTCAGTCACTATCAGACGATGGCGCTGAGCCTGAGCCACCTTGAGGCAGTTTTCGAGTTCATCCATATCGGCATTGGCATAACGGTAACGCTGGGCCTTGCAGAGACGGACTCCGTCGATGATGGAGGCGTGGTTCAGGGAGTCGGTAATAATGGCATCCTGTTCATTGAGCAGGGGTTCGAAAACTCCTCCGTTGGCATCGAAGCAGGCAGCGTAGAGAATGGTGTCTTCAGTGCCGAAGAATTCGGCTATTCTGGCTTCCAAAGTCTTGTGCAGGTCTCCCGTCCCGCAGATGAAACGGACAGATGACATACCGTAACCGTGAGTATCAAGAGCCTTTTTGGCGGCATCCACCAGTTCCGGACTGTCTGCCAGTCCGAGGTAATTATTGGCGCAGAAGTTCAATACTTCTTTTCCGTCTCCGACAGTGATATTGGCTCTCTGTGGGGATGTGATTATCCTTTCGTTTTTATAAAGGCCGGCTTCTTCGATGTTCTGAAGCTCATTCTGAAGATATACCTGAAAAGTTTTATACATAGTGCAGCTTATGTTGATAAGTTTTTGCGAAGTTACTTTATTTTTTGTTTTTTGGTTACCTTTACCGCGCGATTTATGGAGAAAATAATTGGTATTCTGAATGACATTATATGGAGCCCTGCTCTCATCATACTCCTGCTGGGTGCCGGCCTGTATTTTACAGTCCGTACCCGTTTTGTACAGCTTAGAAAAGTTCCTTTGATGGTACGCCTGCTCTTCGGCTCATCCGGAAAGGAGCGGACAGGTGATACATTTTCTTCGTTCCAGGCATTTTTCGTGGCGCTTGCCGGGAGGGTGGGTATCGGAAATATAGTAGGTGTAGCTACCGCCATCGCCTTGGGCGGCCCCGGTTCGGTGTTCTGGATGTGGATGGTGGCATTTTTCGGTGCTGCCACGGCATTCACTGAGTCCACCCTTGCCAACAAATACCAGTTCGAATACAACGGGAAACTGCGTGGTGGCCCTACGGCATATATAGCCCGGGGTCTTCATTCCCCCGTTCTTGCTGTTGTGTTTGCTGTTTTAACCATAGTCGGATACGGTATGCTGTTAGTTCTCGTGCAGGCCAACGGTTTGTCCACGGCATTCGAAAACTCCTTTGGCGTCAATCCTTTATGGACGGGGATGGCATTAGCGCTTGTTCTCGGTATGGTTATCATCGGTGGAGCGAGCAGAATAGCGAAGGTGGCCACCATCGTGTGCCCGTTTATGGCTTTGGCTTACATATTGGTATCATTTGTTATCATCATTGCTAATATTAACGCCATCCCGACTATGTTCGGACTCATCTTCTCCAGTGCCTTCGGTCTGAATTCCATCTTCGGAGGAATATTCGGCAGCACGGTGGCTATGGGAATAAAGCGGGGACTCTTTTCGAATGAAGCGGGACTGGGGGGAGGAGCCATCGTCTCAGCTGCCGCAAAAGTGGAACATCCTGCGCAGCAAGGGCTTGTTCAGGCCTTCTCTGTCTATATAGATACTCTTCTGGTCTGCACAGCTACTGCACTTATGATATTGAGTACCGGCACTTACAATGTCTTTGATGCCTCCGGCAATGTCATAGCGGCGTATGCTCCCGAACTGGGAAATAATTATGTTTCTTTCACTCAGAGTGCCATCGACTCGGTGTTCAATGGATTCGGAGGCATATTCGTAACCATAGCCCTGGCCTTTTTCTCATTCACCACCATAATGGCATTTTATTTCTATGCAGAATCGAGTTTCACCTATTTATTCAGCACAAGTAAAAAACTTGGGGAGAAAGGGGAAACATTCTTTCTGAACAGTTACAAGGTAATAATCCTTCTTATCTCCATAGTCGGTGCAGTTACGGCTTCCGATACGGTTTGGAAAATAGGAGATATCGGCCAGGGTATGACAGTCTGGCTTAATGTAATCGTTCTTCTCATTCTCTTTCCGGAGGCTCTTGCCCTTCTCAGGGATTTTGAAGCAAGAAATAAAAAGCGATGAAAATAGGAACAATAGACCTTGGAGACAAACCCCTTCTGCTGGCTCCGATGGAGGATGTCACAGATGCGTCCTTCCGCTATGTATGCAAGAAGTACGGTGCCGATATGATGTACACCGAATTCATATCGTCCGACGGTCTCATCAGGGATGTTCCAGGTTCACTTTACAAGTTGAACGTATATGACTATGAACGTCCGATAGGAATGCAGATATACGGTCATTTGCCGGAGGCAATGGTAGAATCTGCGATACGGGTGGAGGCTGCCCGTCCCGATGTGCTCGACATTAATTTCGGATGCCCGGTGAATAAAATTGCCCGCAGGGGAGCCGGCTCGGGGATGATGCGCTATCCTGACAGGATGGTAGAGATTACGCGGAGCGTAGTCGATGCTGTAAAGGTGCCCGTAACAGTGAACACGCGACTCGGATGGGATGATGATTCCAAAATAATAGTCGAACTTGCCGAAAGGCTTCAAGATGTCGGTATTCAGGCCTTGACCATACACGGTCGTACACGTTGTCAGATGTACAAGGGGGAAGCTGACTGGACTTTGATAGGGAAGGTAAAGGAAAATCCCCGGATGTATATTCCCATTATCGGGAACGGAGATATCAGGACTGCCCAGGATGCTGCCGCGGCATTTGACAGATATGGTGTGGATGGAGTTATGATAGGGCGTGCCACTTTCGGACATCCCTGGCTTTTCCGTGAAATCCGCCATTATCTCAATACTGGTGAGGAGCTTCCTCCGATGAGTGTGCTCGAAAGGGTTGCGCTCGCCAGGGAGCATTTACGCAAATCGCTGGAATTCAAGGGAGAACGCACGGGGATATTGGAAATGAGACGTCATTTCTCCTGTTATTTCAAGGCCTTGCCCGATTTCAGGGAAACAAGATTGAAACTCGTAACGACTATGAATCCGGAAGAAATCGACAGAATTCTGGATTATATAGCGGACAGATGGGGTTCTATGGCATAGAATTTGCAGCAGTAGAAGCCGTTTTCAAAACTTGAAAACTATTTTAGTTTTAAAAGTTTTCTAATGGTATCGAAGGAGCATATACTGGAAAGTTCTATCCGCCTGTTCAAGACCCGTGGGTGCAAGCTTGTCACTATGGATGTCATAGCTGCGGAGTGCGGTATTTCGAAGCGGACTCTTTACGAACAGTTTGAAGACAAATCACATCTTCTGAATGAATGCCTTTCCCTCATAGGACGACGGGGAGAAGAGAGACTTGAGAAAATCCGCAAGAAAAGCAGTAACGTCCTGGAATTCCTCATCTCCCTTCACCGTTCACAGGCGGAGGACAGATTCAAATATTACGACGGGTTTTTCCTGGATGTCAGAAAATACTATCCTGAAGTCTATGACGGACTTGTAGTCAAGTTAAGAAGAACCCATTTTGAAAACAACAGGAAACTTATAGAAGAAGGGCAGAAGCAGGGCATATTCCTGCCTTACCTGAACGTGGATATGGTGGCTACGGTGGTGTCGGAAACCATCAATATCATCAAGGAATCGAAAATCGGACTTGACCTTCAGTTCGACAGGAAAAAACTGCTTCAGCATACGATGTTTCTTTATCTGAGAGGAATGTCCACGCCTCGTGGAGTGGAGATAATCGACACTTATGTAAAGCAATTGGAAAATGAAAAATGAAATGATAAAAGCAGATATGATTAAAAAATTAGTATTCAGTTTTATTTTGGTATCGGTGATGGTACATATTCCACTCCGTGCACAGGAAACGGGTGTATATCGCTTGACGCTGCGTGATGCACAGGAATATGCGCTCCAGCATAACAGGACCGTAATGAATTCGTCGCTGGCCATAAGGCAGGCGGAGGCAGACAAATGGCAGGCCATCGCATCTATGCTTCCTCAGCTGACAGCCACCGGCACATATAACAATATGTTTGACTTCACGATTGATTTCGGACAGAAATTCGTTATGCCGAGTGTTATCCAGTACGGAGGAACGGCGAGTCTCGCCATAAGTGCTGCCCAGATTATCAGTACGCAGATAAGTAATCTGTCAAAATCCATCTCCGATATTACGCTCAGGCAGACGGAGCAGGAGGTGGTCGAGCAGGTGAAGACACTCTACTTCTCCGCTCTGGTGGCGCAAGAAACGATAGAACTCCTTCAGCAGAATCTGGAAAGTCTCAATAAACTTTATAAGTTTTCCGCGAAAGCCGTTGAGGTGGGAACTGCGGAAAAACTGGACGCCGACCAGATTCTGGTTCAGGTGGCCACTATGGAAAATTCCATCAGCAGTTCACAGCGCTCGCTGGAGGTGATATATAATTCCCTCCGTCTGGCTCTGTGTCTGGATTCGGACAGGGAAATAGAACTCATCCAGACACTTGATGACGTGCTGGATATAGAAAAGGCGATGTTCCTGCTGAACGATGATTTTCTCCTTGATAATAATTTCTCGTGGCAGTTGATGCAGAAGTCCGTAGAAATCAGCAAGAAACAATATGTTATGGCCGGATGGAACTATGCTCCCACACTCAGTGGGTTTTATCAGTATTCGGGAAAGAAATATCTTTCTGATGCCATGCGTCTCGATATGACTCCACCCCATACACTCGGACTGACGCTTACGATTCCCATTTTCTCCAGCGGTGCCAACAATGCCAAGCGCAGGAGTGCGAGGATGGCTTACGAAACCCAGCTCAATAATCTGTCCGATACTGAACTCTCCCTCAGACTGCTGCACCGTCAGTGCAAGTATAACCTTACTTCCGCTTTCGAACGTTATCAGACCCAGAAAAAAAGCGTGGACGTGAGTCAGGGCGTATTTGACAATATAACCAAGAAATACCAGTACGGAATGTCCTCCGCTCTGGACGTTACCAACGCCAGCACATCCCTTATCAATGCGCAGACGAATTATGTTACTGTCGCCCTTGATTTCGTGAATGCCCAGATAGAACTTGAAAAACTGTTGAACAAAAACATACTTGACAAATAATGAAATACGATATGAAAAGCAGATTTACACTTTTGTCGCTTGCCCTGCTCTCTCTGGCGGGCTGCGGAGAAACCAAGACAGAGGAAATTACTGTGCAGGAAGAAAAACCCATTCAGGTAAAGACTCAGGAGCTGTCTCTTCAGACTATAGCGAGAAATGTCGAATACTCCTCTACGCTTGAGGGGTATGAAACGATGAATGTCGCACCTTCCGTAACCGGAAACATCGAAAAAATCAACGTCGAGGTAGGAGATAAGGTAAAGTCCGGTGAAATTCTTGTGGTTATGGATCAGAAGCAGCTCAGGAGCGCAAAACTCCAGTATGCAAATGCCAAGAAGGACCTTTCCCGTATGGAAGTGCTGTATGAAAGCGAGGCCATATCGCAGCAGACTTACGACCAGGTGAAACTGGCATTTGACACTGCTTCGGAAAATATGTCATTCCTCGATTCCAATACTTTCGTCAGAGCCAGATTCGCAGGTGTCATTACTGCCAAGAATTATGAAGACGGTGAACTTTACAGCGGTCAGCCTATTCTGACGCTGTCCACCATTTCGACGCTTAAGTCGCTCATCGGCATTCCGGAATCATATTATCCGGTCGTCAAGAAAGGAATGAAAGTGAATGTCGTGGCTGACATTTATCCTGACAAGGTTTTTCCTGCGACAGTGGAAATCGTATATCCCGTCATAGACGAATCGTCGCATACCTTCCAGATAAAGCTCAGAATTCCGAATACGTCTGACCTGCTTCGTCCGGGTATGTATATCAGGGTAAAGATGTCTATGGGTGATGTTGAGGCTCTCGTCGTACCCTACCAGTCGGTGCTGAAACTCATCGGCTCGAATGAAAGATATGTTTTCATCGAAAAGGACGGTGTGGTGAAGCAGATTTTCGTGAAACTGGGAGGGCGCTATGATGATAAGGTAGAGATTATCAGCGATGAGATTCATCCCGGCGACCGTCTGGTAACCGTAGGTCAGGCAAAACTGATAGATGGAATGAAAGTTAACGTAGTCAAATAGTTATCAGGTACTATGAGTATATACAAAACCGCTATAAACAAGCCGGTCACCACGATTCTGATTTTCGTGGCTGTGGTGGTCATCGGTATCTTCTCTTTCCTGAAGCTGCCTATCGACCAGTATCCGGAGATGGATCCACCTTATGTGACCATTATGACTACATATCCCGGGGCGAATGCCGCCGAGATGGAAACCAATGTATCGAAACTTCTTGAAAACAGTTTGAACTCCGTCGATGGACTGAAGGAAATCACTTCCACGTCCAAGGATAATATTTCCGTTATCCTTATGGAGATGGAATGGGGTACTAATCTGGATGAAGTGATGAACGACATACGTTCATACATCGACATTCTGAAGGACGAACTGCCTGACGGATGTTCTAATCCTTTTCTTTTCAAATTCAGTTCCAGTTCGATACCCATTATCCAGTATTCCTTCACGGCGAAGGAAAGTTACGCAGGTCTTGACAAAATCCTCAATGATGAGGTGATTCCTCAGCTGAACCGCATAAACGGAATCGGAAACTTGTCATTGTCCGGTTCTCCGGAGAGGTACGTATATGTGGATTTGTCGCAGCAGGAAATGGATGCATACGGGCTTACCTTGGAAACTGTGGGTAATGCCATATCCTCCAATAACCTCAATATGTCTTCCGGTACCGTCAAGATGAACAAGGACCAGTACACTATGGAGGTCAGGAGCGAATATGTGGAAAGTTCCGAAATCAATGATATCGTAGTGACTACGACATCAGAGGGAAAGAAGGTCTATGTCAGGGATATCGCTATGGTGAGAGATACCATAAAGGACCTTTCTCTTGACGAAAAGACCAACGGACGCGAAGCGGTCCGTCTGATAGTAACCAAGCAGACCGGTGCCAATACCGTTCAGATTTGCCGTGACCTGCGCGAAGAGATGGAAATAGTGAAGAAGAGTCTTCCCGCTGACGTTGAAGTCGAAGTTATCTACGACTCTTCGGAAATGATAGAGAATTCCATCCATTCGCTGGAAGAATCCATTATGTATGCCCTCCTGTTCGTAGTTCTTGTGGTTCTGGTATTCCTCGGTGAATGGAGGTCCACCATCATCATCGGACTGACGATTCCTATTGCCCTGATAGTTGCCTTCATTTACCTTGCAGCGACCGGAAGTTCGCTGAATATGATTTCCTTGTGTTCTCTGACCATAGCCATCGGTATGGTGGTGGATGATGCCATCGTCGTGCTGGAGAACATCACCAAGCATATCGAAAGAGGGTCAAATCCGAGGGAAGCTGCCATATATGCCACCAACGAGGTATGGATTTCGGTTATTGCCACCACCCTGGTTATTGTCGCCGTGTTTGTTCCTCTCACGATGTTGACCGGTATGGCCGGCATTATGTTCAAGGAACTTGGATGGATAGTTACCATAGTCGTCTGCACTTCCACCACCATCGCCATCACCCTGACACCTATGTTGTGCTCCACTCTTCTTAAAGCCAAGAAGGTGAGAATCGAGAACGGTAAAATCGTGGAAGTTCCTCCGAGAAAGAGCCTCTACCAGAAATATGTGGTAGGCTTTCTCGACAAGATAGACCATTGGTATGCCAATCTGCTGCGCTGGTGCTTGAAACACAAAGCTGTTACAGTATTGATAGCGGTGGCTGCTTTCGCCGTTTCGTTACTGCCTGTATTTGCCGGTAAAATCGGCTCTGACTTTATGCAGGAAATGGATAATGGAAGGGTGAGTGTCACTGTGGAACTTGTCAGAGGGAACCGTATAGAGGAAACTTTGAAAACAGCCCGTCGTCTGGAAACCAGATTTATGGAACTTGTGCCGGAAATCAGGATAATCAACTCTTCCGCAGGTTCAAGTGATGATGCTTCCGTATCAGCCATTTTCTCGCAGACCACAAACAACAAAATCTCGATGACCGTAGTCTGCAGCAAGAAATACGAACGTGAACGGAGCATCTTCCAGATAGCTGAGGTTCTTCGCGAGGAAATGGCACGGTATCCGGAGATTATCAAGTATCAGGCATCTGTCTCCAGCGGTATGGGTGGAGGTGGTTCCAACACTGTGGATATCGATATCATAGGTTATGATTTCGACCAGACCAACATTCTGGCCGCTGAGGTCAAACGCCTGATAGAGGATAAAGTGCCCGGAGCCAGGGACGTCACCATCAGCCGCGATGAAGACAGACCGGAATTGAAAGTGGCGTTGGATAAGGACAAACTGGCCAATCTCGGCCTTTCCACCGCGATGGTCTCCACATACGTAAGAAACAGAATCAACGGTATGGCTTCAGGTTTCCTGAAGGAAGACGGTGATGAATATGACATTCTGGTTCGTCTGAAAGAGGAAGACCGCAATTCCATCACCGACGTCGAGGAAATGACCATTCCCACTCCCGCCGGATCCCGCGTAAAGTTGAAAGAGATAGGTTCTGTAGTCGAATATTGGGCCCCTCCGACCATAACCAGAAAGAACAGACAACGTTATCTGTCCGTCAAAGTAACTCCGTATGAGGTATCTCTGGGTGAATTGGCGGAGCAGATTACGAAGATTATGGATGAAAATGTAACGATGCCTTCCGGTATCATTTACAGACTGTCCGGTACCTTTGAAGATCAGCAGGAGACATTCGGTAATATGGTTTTGCTGATGGCGTTGATAGTCCTCCTGGTGTATATCGTGATGGCATCGCAGTTCGAATCCTTCTCGAAGCCGGCCATCATTATGATGGCGGTGCCTTTCGCCATTACAGGTGTGATTCTGGCATTGCTTGTCACCAATACCACTTTGGATATGATTGGTGCGTTGGGTTGCGTGATGCTCGTCGGAATCGTGGTGAAGAACGGTATCGTACTTGTGGACTATATCAATCTTATGCGGGACCGCAGATTTGAACTTTCGGAGGCGATAGCCCTTTCCGGAGCATCCCGTCTCCGTCCCGTGTTGATGACTGCATTCACCACCATTCTGGGTATGGTACCTATGGCACTCAGTAACGGAGAAGGTGCTGAGGTATGGAGGCCTATGGGTATAGTCATCATCGGCGGTCTTACCGTTTCAACTTTCGTTACTTTGATTATCGTTCCTGTCCTTTATGGTATCTTCTCCAGGAAAGGTGAAAGGGAAAAGGAAGCGGCCAACAGAAAGAACTTCATCTTTATGGAACTGTCATCCGACCCTTCGGCCGCTTATACCTCAGACATACAGCTTGTGTCTGAAGAGCACAAATTAAACAACGATAAACAATAGGAGATTTATGAAATCAGTTCTTATAGTTTTCAATCAGGCCAATACGGAGAAGGTCGAGTATCTGCTCGACGTTCTCCATATTTCCGGATTCACTTTCTTTGAACAGGTGCAGGGACGCGGAACCAATGGCGGACAGCCGCGTCGCGGAACTCATACGTGGCCGGAAATGAATTCTGCGGTCATTACCGTCGTGGAGGATGACAAGGTCCCCGAACTTCTTGACACCATCAGGAAACTGGATAACAGGAATACGGCTATCGGGGTAAGGGCCTTCGTCTGGAACGTGGAGGCTACAGTCTGAAAGCGGATGCGGAGTTAAACTGCTTCTAAGATAACTTTCTGATATTGACGAACAGCAGGTTTCCCATATTGCAGAACGTTATCTTCGGGTTGACATTGCCTTCTATTGACTGTTTGGCATTATCGAAGACGTGATATGCAGTTTCGAAAAAAGGCTCCGGGAAAATTTTCGCATACTTTGCGGAGATAGGGGCCGGTGATTCGCCGTTCACGATGCCGAGGCGTGTCATCATTATGGTACGCAGGCATTCTTCAGCGAAAAGACAGAAGCGTTTCTGTCTCTCACGCCCGATGGACGCAATGGTTTCGCAGGTTTTGAGTATGGTCTGCAAATCATTCTGCAGTGCGGCATCCATTAATGAGGTGAAGAACTCCATAAATTCCTGCGAATCTTTCCTGCTGTCCATCGGTACGGGCTGGAGGGCGATTCGCAGACACCTGGAACGGATGGTGTCAATCACTTTTTCCGGAGATTGGGTGATGAAGATGAAGTAGCTCCCCGGGAAAGGTTCTTCTATGATTTTAAGCAGTTTGTTGGCGGTCTCGGCTGTCATTCTCTCGGGAAGATATATGACCATATATCTATTTCCTCCTTCAAAGGAATGCAGATTCATCGTGTTTAGAATCTCTTTGGCTTCCTGTACACTGATGGTACCGACCTTGTCTTCTATTCCAAGTGCATCATAAAGTTCTGCTTCCGTGAAGTAGGGATTGTCCTTTACGAGTTTTTTCCATTCCTGGTAAAAAGTGGAACTGACAGGTTTTTTTTCACCGCCGGATTTCTGCGTGGTGTTTACGGGAAATACATAATGAACGTCCGGATGTACCATTCGGTCGATTCTTCGGCAGGATTCGCATTCACCGCAGGAATCCCCGTCGCGGCGGTTCCTGCAGGAAAGATATTGAATCAGAGCCACAGCCAGTGGAACTGCCCCATATCCTCCTTTTTCCTCCAGCATAATGGCGTGTCCGGCTCTTTCGGCATCCACCATTTCCGCGAGGCGTTTTTTCAATTCCCTATTCCCTTTGATGTCATTGAAACGCATGGTATAGTTTTATATATTGCAGACAAATATATGAAAATTTACAAGGCAGTCCGCTTGTCTGCTCCTTCAAGTTTTTCCCTACGGAGCAGGTGATGTGTGGAAAACTTATTAATTTTGCAGGAAATACTTGGAAAAATAAGGAATTGTTATGGAAGAGAAGAATATCATATATGATTGCTCAAGGGGATGTTACTGTGAAAGAACGTCGCAGGGTGAACTGGTAACCAAGTATTCATCCGGCTGCTGCAAGCTGTCTGCAGAAAGCTGGCTGAACGTTTCCGATGGAATATCGAATAAGAAGTACTTTGAAGTCAGGTTCAAGAATACGAGGAAAGGTTTTTATGAGAACACTTCGGGACAGATTCTGAAAATAGGGGATTTGGTCGTAGTGGAGGCTCAGAATGGGCACGATGTAGGAATCATTACACTCGAAGGACCTGTGGTGATGATGCAGATGGCCAGAAACCGTGTGGACCTTTCGAAGTATGAGTTTCGTAAGATATACAGGAAAGCCAAGGCCATCGATGCTGAAAAGTGGCAGGAAGCCATAGCGCGTGAACATAAGACGATGATTCGCGCCCGTCAAATCGCGGCGGAACTGAAACTGGATATGAAAATCGGCGATGTCGAATTCCAGGGGGACGGGACCAAGGCTATTTTTTACTATATCGCAGATGAGCGTGTCGATTTCCGTCAGTTGATAAAGGTCTTTGCGGAAGAGTTCCGCATAAGAATAGAGATGAAACAGATAGGAGCCCGGCAGGAGGCCGGCCTGATAGGAGGAATAGGTGTGTGCGGGGGGTCTCTGTGCTGTTCGGCGTTCATATCGAATTTCCAGTCCATAAGGACGGAGTCGGCGAGATGTCAGGACCTGTCGCTGAATGCCCAGTAACTTGCTGGTGATTGCTCCAAGCTCATGTGTTGCATAAATTATGAAGCACCCGTGTATATGGAGATGCAGAGAGCTCTGCCGTACGTGAACCAGCCATTGGACCTTGAAGACGGACTGGCATATCTGGTTAAAACAGATTTACTGTCAGGAACTATGTGGTTCTCCTATGAAAAAAACAATATGTCTAATATGATTCCTCTTTCAGGAGATGATGTCAAGGAGATAATTCGCCGGAACAGGAAAGGGGAGAAAGGAGACTCCATTCTGGCTTTTAAAGAGGAAGAAAATACCGATTCCGGTTTTATAGATGCAGTGGGCGATGACAGTATAGAGCGTTTTGACAAGAAGAAAAGGAAGAAAAGGCCTTCGCGTCGGTCTTTACATAAATCCGATGATAACAGAGATGACAAAGTGGGAAATATAGAAGGAAATAATGAAAATCGTCAGGAAGAACCGTCCGAAACTGGTGGCAGGGGAAATGTCCGACACGACAAATCCCGTGGGAAAAGATTCCGGCCGAAACCCAAGGAAGAGCGACATTCCTAAGTTCAGATGAGAAGATATTCAGTGCTGACAATAGTTCTTGTGCTCCTTGCGGGAAGCGGATGCTCCCTATCCCCAAGGCATCAGAATGCTGTGTTTACGACTGCTCTGAAAATGGAGGATACGGCTTCTGTGTATGATTTATGGGTGAACTTGGTGGTGAATTCGAAAGAAAAGACAGATTCCGTGGTACTTTTTATGAAGATTTTTCCACCTGATGAAAAAACGGTATCTCCGGATACGTTGACGGTACCGATAAACAGAAATATGGTATCTTCCTTCAGTGACGGAAGAATCAAAACTTGTCTGTCTTTTTTTTCATACGATGTCAGGGCTTTGTACCGGTCCGGGGTAAGGCCGCTTCAGTCCGGTCTGTGGAAAGTGGTGGTAGAGAGTAGTTCTCCTGTGGTGAATGAAGTGTGGATGGATGCGGAAAAACGGGACAATAAATGATAATAAGTTTGTTACTTGTAAAAGATATTCACTGAATAACAGGTAATTGCGAGATTAACTGCTTCTAAGTTATGGGAAGAAAGGACAAGGCGAAAAGGTTCGCGGAAAATGAGACGTTCAAGTGTTTGATACAGCCGTCGATGGAGGAGGTTTTTCATCGTGACCATCCGTTGAAAGGGCATTGGGGTAAGGAAATTTTCGGTAATGATGCTCCGATAGTCCTCGAACTGGGATGCGGAAAAGGAGAATACACCATAGCGCTGGCGGAAAAGTATCCGGACAGGAATTTCATCGGTGTGGATATCAAAGGGGCCAGACTCTGGAAGGGAGCGAAATATGCCACAGTCAATAATATGCCGAATGTGGCCTTTCTCAGAACCAGAATAGAATTCATAGACTCACTGTTCTCCCGGGATGAAGTTTCCGAAATATGGCTGACCTTCTCAGACCCTCAGCCCAAGAAACCGAACAAGCGTCTGACCAGTAAAATTTTTAATGACATTTATTCCAGGTTTCTGATCAAAGGCGGTCTGATTCACCTTAAAACGGACAGCGTACTGCTATATGAATCGACACTCGAAGTTATCGCGGAGAACGGATATGAACTGCTGGAGTCAGATAACGATATCTACGGCAGCGGAAGGGCGGATGGTGACGGACTACTGCAAATCAAGACTTTCTATGAATCTCAGTTCCTGGCCAAAGGGATGAAAATCACATATCTGAAGTATCGGCTTCCGTAACAGCAGCCTTCGTCCCTGCATCCATTTTCATCAGCGAATCTTTCACTTCGGTGTTTACCTTTACGGTGTCGACCTCTTCTCCGGTCTCATTCCCGGCATTGAGTATATCATTTATCAGAGTTTCGATATCTTCCTCGGTCTCACTTTCGGAGTTAATGATGTCGGTGTCGGTCACTTCTGAGGTCTCCTCTGTGCTCTCCTCTGTGCTCTCCTCATCAATTTCCTCCGTGTTCTCCTCTATGGTCTCTTCTGCAGCCTGTTTTTTCGAAAGTTTTTTGGTATTTGGAGTCCATCTTTCGAAGTGGAATGTCGTATCTAAAGGCTGAACAAGCACTTCTTCGAATTCGATGTCAGAGAAGCCCGGAATGAGGATTTCTTCAGGCAATATTCTAACTGTGCTGCGGTAGGATGAGGCGATGAAGTTTTTCAGGACGGTATTGATTTCTCCGGCACTTAAGGCATTAAGTGTGGCATCGCGTTCGGATATGAAGTCCTTTCCATTGAGTCTGGCCTCCATCATATCTATCCAGTATTTATTACCTGAGGATGCCTGCCTGGTCAGTGAGGCGGCCAAGGCTGTTTTGGCTGAAGCGATTCGTTCATTCGATACACCGTTCTCTTCGAGGTCATCAAGTGTGGCGTTCAAAATGTTTTCACAGGCATCGAACGAAGCGGGAGATACCATTCGGAATTCTATTGAAAGCAGATTCCCGGGATATTGTATGCGGTCTGCTGAACTTTCTGACAGAATGCCTTGAGCGAAAAAGTCTTCCGATACTTTCTGTCGGATGAGTGAGGTGATGATTTTGGCTGTCATTATGCCAGACAGATTGTATGGAACTTCTCCGGTAAGTCTCAGAGCCATCAGGTTTCTGGGGTATTCCATCTCCATAGAGTCGCTCACCTCCACATTGGAAGGTATAAGGGAGAATTGTCCACTGCCCGGTGTTCTGGCTGTCTTCTTGCCTTGAATGGGTACGAGATAACGTTCGATGTAATCTTTCATTTGTTCTTCCGAACAGTCTCCTGATATGAGGAAAGTATAATTGGATATGTTTCTGCAGTTTCGGTTCAGAAAGTCTTCGAAAGTGTGAAAATCCAGATGGGAGTAGTCCTGTCTTGGTTTAAGATATGCGGATGAGAAATGATGCAGTCTGAATTCCGGAGAGTTGAAACCATAGACTTCATCGCGGGTCAGTTCTTCCAATTTTGAGATGAATGCGGTTTCTTCGATGAAGTCATCTGTGAAACTGTGAT
>JAGHUZ010000311.1 GCA_018064575.1 Candidatus Minthomonas equi | reverse complement strand
CCACGAATATCCCATTCGGCAGACTCATTCCGATAATGCCATCACGAAGACCGGCTGTATCGACTGATACCCCCTCCTGTGTCATTCTCTCCCTGTATGTTGATAAATCTATGCCGTCACTATCCAAAAGTTTCAGGGTGCTGTTCGATATCCCCACCACATTCAATTTCAAGGATTTCTCCTTCATAAGCACTTCCCTCTGCCCTGATATCTGTTCCAGAAGCCGGCCGCCGACGGTACCTATACCGCAGACAAACAGATTCAATTCCCTATATTCCGAATGGAAGAAACTCTTGTGAATAACGTTCAAGGCCTTATGAAGATTCTCCTTTCCGATAACCATCGAAATGTTATGTTCCGATGAACCCTGGGCACAGGCCAGAATACCTATCCCACATTCGGAAAGAGCCGTAAACAGTTTGGCGGCGACTCCCTTCGACATCTTCAGTTCGGGTCCGACCACTGCCACTGTAGAAAGGTCTTTTTCCACTATGGACGGATTCATCACTCCGGAACTGATTTCGGAGGCGAATTCCTCATCCACGGCCACTCTCGCCTTTTCGATAGCATCGGCAGTGATACCGACGGAAATACCAGTTTCGGAAGAAGATTGGGTAACCAGGAATACACTGATATTTCTGGATTTCAAAGCTCCGAACAAACGGCTGTCAACCCCTACTATGCCCACCATTGACGGGGCACTGAGAGTCAGAAGGCACATATTGCCTATGGAGGCAAGACCTGTCACTGTTTTGGACTTCCGGGTAGTCCTGCGCACCACTGTTCCGGATACCGACGGATTGAACGTATTCTTTATATACATCGGGATTTCCTTGGGCAGGACAGGATAGAGGGCCGGAGCATATATTACCTTGGCTCCGAAATGACAGAGTTCCATAGCTTCAGCAAAACTGATTTCATCGATAATGCACGAATCTTTGACTATTCTGGGATCTGCCGTCATAAACCCATCCACATCGGTCCAGATTTCCAGACTCCCGGCATCGAGCGCCGCAGCGATGATGCTGGCTGTATAATCGGAACCCCCACGCCCGAGAGTGGTGATATCCCCCGTAACGGAATCCGTGGCGATAAAACCGGGGACTATGGATATTCCATTCGCATCCGCAAATTCGTTCCTGACCATCTTTTCCGTAAGGGAGCTGTTCAGCAGGGTGCGCCCGGAAACTTCAATGGTTTTTATGAAATTCAGGGAATCGTGACGAACTGCTCCCTCTATGAGTTCCGCTATTATTAAGGAAGACAGCCTTTCGCCCATCGAAGCTATCTGATCACCTGTCTTTTTCGGAATAACACGAAGCGCATATACCCCCTCATATAACGATTTCAATTCATCGAGCAGCAAATGCACCTGACCCGACACACGTTCCCTGCGGGACGATTCTCCGAAAAGAGAGCTCATCATTTCTTCGTGACGCCTGCATATCTCATCATAGAACGAGCGGAAAGCGATATCTCCCTCAGATGCGGCAGATGCACCCCGAAGCAGACTTTCAGTCACCCCGGAAAAAGCGGAAACGACTATTATTTCCGCTTCCTGCGCCGATTCAGCTATATTTTTAACACTTGTGAGCCCCTCCACCGAACCTACGGAGGTTCCACCGAATTTCAACACTTTCATACCATATTGTTTATCGGTACAAATTTCTAAAAAATAACTTAGAATCTATTTAGAAACTGTTTAAATTTGATTCTTAATATGTCTTTAGAAGCTGTTTAAGATGCTGTTTAATTTCGATGACCGAAATTTATTGTATAGAATTACAAGATTTGATGTAATTTTGTATCTTATGATAAAGAGAAAAAAAGAATATACGCTACCACTCTGCATCCTTTGGGGAATATTCAGTTCCGGCACTGCCATCGCACAGAATTACGATGACATACGACAGCCTGCTGACTCCGTCACAGTACAGTCCCTAAGCGAACGTATATTCAAAATCGAGAAAAAGAACGATGCTTTCAATCTCCTGTTCGACATCAGAGGAGGAGTTTACGATACTTTTGACGGTGAGACCGACAGAGCCAAACTAGCCATATCCTATTTCAGACCACGTATATGCGGCACCATAGGCAAGTGGAGTTATTTAATACGGCTCAATTGCCTCGGTAACTATGACCGTACGCGTGACGGAGCCAACAGTCTGGTCGATATTTTAATGGTATCATTCCGCCCGAATGAACACTGGAGCTTTGATTTCGGCAAGAAATGGTTCAATTACGGAGCATACGAATTCCAGGATGATGCTTTGAGAATATTGGAATTTTTCGAATATGACTACTACGTTCAGGATGGAGGATTCGGACTCACCGCCGATGCCAGTTACCACTTCGGAAAACAGACCATCGGTTTTCAGATAGCCAATGCCTCCCGAATGGATTTATATGAGAATTACCCTGCCGCAAAGGGGCATATAGAAAAAAACCGAGCTCCCTTCCAATATACCGTTAACTGGATAGGCAGTCTTTTCAATGACCATCTCAACACCTACTGGTCTTACACCCTTTTGAATCAGGCCAAAAACTGCTTTACCTCACAAGTGTCGCTCGGGACCAAACTGAAATTCAGAAAATGGGAATTCGTTCTGGATTATTTCGGTGCATCCGGAGATTTGGACCACCTCGGAATAATCAACAGCGATGCGGTAACAACCGGATACACATCCATAAAAGGTGGATCCGCTATGATTACGGATGTAAAATATAACAATATCATCGGCCAGTTTGAGTTCCGTCCTGGTCAGAGATGGAATATTCTGCTCAAAGGTGGCGTAACCACCTCCAGTACCGATAATGTCGAAATGTTTCACAATTACAGAACGACTTACGAATACACCGCTGCTGTACAATTCTTCCCCGACCTCACGCAAGACTTAAGGATTTCGTTGGCTTACATCGGCCGGCATCACAGATTCACTACTGCCTGCGGACTTGACAATATCGATTACGGCAGACTTGAACTCTCCCTTATCTATAAATTGAAAGCATATTAAGAATCTACCGCAGCCACGGGCACCACTTCGATATGACCGCGGATATCTGGGTATGTTCCAGAAGAAAACCGTCGTGTCCGAATGAAGAAGAAATGGTCACATATTCCGATTCCGTTCCGGTACAGCAGTCTGCCAGAAAACGGTTTTCCTCCGGTGGGAACAGACCATCACTGTCTATCCCGATGCACAGCACTCTGGCCTTTATCCTCGAAAGAGCCTTCTCAACTCCCCCACGCCCACGTCCCACATTATGCGTATCGAGGGAATTGGCTATCAGATAATAACTGAAAGGATCGAATCTGCGTTCCAGTTTTTCCCCCTGATACTGCTGATATGTAGCTGCCCTGCGTGCTATGAGAACGTCGCTGTCCTTTTCAAACTGAGTCAGGCAGTACCCCTTATAGGAGCGATAAGAAATAAGGGCTATGGCTCTGGCCGCAGCCAACCCGGCTCCGCCATAAGAAACAGCGTTGTCATCCAATGCCGAATTCGCACCTATCAGGATACCATTCTCTCTTTTTTCAGCCACTTCGCGGCAATGAGCCAGAAATGACTCATCGGCTCTCAATGACATTCTCTGGGTTTCCTCCCAAGCAGTTCCACAGGGAGAAACTCTGGCGTTCATCGCCAGAAAGCAGGCATTTTCAATCAAATCCGGATTCATAATAATCCATTCCAATGCCTGGAACCCCCCGCTGCTGCCTCCCACTATGAGGTCTATCTTTTCTATGTGTAAATGTCTGCGAAGCATCTCGTGAGCCTTTACCATATCGCGGATGGTAATGATTGGAAAAGCATCCGAAAGGGGGTCGGTAGGGCCTACGGACAAAGGTTCAGACCGTGTTTTCCCGGCGCTGTGCGAAGGCGATGGCTTCCATATCGCTTTGGTACCGTAACAGGAACCGAGCATATTGGCGCAAACCACAAAATACCGGTCCGTATCGAAGAAAAGTCCGGGTCCGACAAGGGTGTCCCACCACTCGGAAGGATCCGCATTAGCCGTCAAAGCGTGAGTTACCCAAATTACTTTCCTCCCCTGCACAGCAGGATAATTGGCGTAATAACAGATTTCCAGATTTTCAAGCACCCCTCCCGCTTCCAGTTCAATGGGAGTTTCACATTCATAAAAATATCTTTCCATTCAGCAGCAAATACGAATGCCTGCACAGGTCGCTACAGGCACAAAACAGATTTCAAGATTCTCAACCCTTTACAGGACTGTATTTTGGCACGAGTGACTTCATAATGCACCAGGCGATGAGATAAGCCACACCGCAGAAGCAGAACATAATGAAGTAACCCGCCGGCTTACCTTCGAAACCGAGAAAAGTGAAAGCGCTGCCCGCATTTTCCGCATAGGTAAACAGATTTCCGGCAATTTTTTGAATAAACATAGAACCTACACCTCCTGCCATAGCACCTATCCCCGTAACAGTGGCAATGGCCCCTTTCGGGAACATATCGCCGACAGTAGAAAAGATATTGGCACTCCAGGCCTGATGACCGGCGGCGGCTATGCCGATGAGAATGGCAGGCCACCAGGGAGTGTCGAACTTCACTCCAAGAGGCTGGGCCAGAAGTGAACATAGGGGAAGGAATGCAAACATAAGCATCGCCAGCATTCTCCCGTTATAAGGATGCATCCCCTTTTTCTCCACAAAAATCTTCGGCAGATAACCTCCGAATATGGAAACTACGGTAACTATCGCATACAATGTAAAAATCAAGCCCTGTCCCAGAACTGAGGTGGTGGGAGCATTGAACTGATTGCTGAAATATGAAGGAGCCCAGAAAAGGAAGAACCACCATACACCGTCCGTAAAGAATTTACCGGTAATGAATGACCAGGTCTGCCTGTACGTGAAGCATTTCATAAAGGGAATCGTTTTCTCTGCGGCAAGCGCGGCCTTTTCCGCTGCATCCGCTGCATCATCCTGCTGGACATACTCCAGCTCGGCTGCATTCACGTGCTTGCTGTTCTGAGGTTTGTCATACATAAATCCCCAGAAGAACATCCAGACGAAACCGAGGGCACCGATAATAATGAAAGCCCTCTCCCACCCGAACTTCTGAGCCAGAGGCGGAATACACAGAGGTGCCGCGAGCGCACCGACAGAAGCTCCGGCATTAAAGATAGAAGTAGCGAATGCCCTATCCTTCTTCGGAAAATATTCCGCAGTCACCTTTATGGCAGCCGGGAAGTTTCCGGCTTCCCCGAGTGCCAGAATGCCACGGCACAAGAGAAAGAGATAAACTGATGTCGTAGAAACGGCCAACGCAATATTACTGCCTGCCTCAAGTGTCTTGAGAGCCGATGCACTTTCCACTCCATCTACCCAAAGTGCCGTCCCCCATCCGCAGAAAGCGTGAAGGCAGGCGCCGAAAGACCATACCCCGATGGCGATAAGATATCCCTTTTTGGTTCCCATCCAATCCACAAACTTGCCCGCGAAAAGACAGGCTATTGCGTAGAAGATGGAAAAGAAACTGGTGATGGTTCCATAATTGGCATCAGTCCAGTGAAATTCCGGCTTTATGAATTCTTCATATGTAAGGGAAAGCACCTGACGGTCAAGGTAATTGACTGTAGTGGCCACAAAAAGGAGCGAGCAAAGCCACCAACGCCAGTTCGTCATTAGTTTTTGATTAGTTGACAATTGAGACATAACTATGATTTATTTAGAATCTGTTTTCGGGCCTCGCAGATATAATTTAGCGCCTCAAGGCACTTATCGGAAATGGCTTTCCAGTCACCCGAAGAAATTACCTCGGATGGGAAAAGTTTCGAGCCCATACCCACGCAAGTCACTCCGGCCTTGACCCAGGCAGTCAGATTATCACGGGTAGGTTCCACTGCCCCCGTTACCATCAGCATACTCCAAGGCATCGGCGCAAGAATGTTCTTGATAAACGAAGGACCTCCCACGCAGCCGGCAGGGAATACTTTGCACAACTCGCATCCGGCCTCCTGGGCAATGCCTATTTCCGTTACGGTACCGCAACCGGGACTATATGGAACACACCTGCGGTTACAAACTTTGGCCACCTCGGCATTGAACAAAGGTCCCACTATGAAATTCGCCCCCATCGAAAGATACAGGGAAGCCGTGCCGGCATCTACGATGGAACCGACACCGAGAATCATTTCAGGACACTCTTTCAGTGAAAACTTCATCAGTTCGGAAAATATTTCAAACGCGAAATCTCCCCGGTTTGTGAATTCGAACGCGCGGACACCGCCTTCATAACAGGCCTTCAGAACATTCTTGGCGACTTCGATGTCCTTATGATAGAATACCGGAACCATTCCGGTCTGTGCCATTACACTAATGGTTTTGATTTTATTGAACCTTGCCATAACTTATCTGCTTACTCGTCCGGAAGCATCACCCTTCATCAGGTTTTCAACTTCCGGAACAGTTACTTGATTAAAATCTCCGAAAATGGTATGTTTCAGGCAGGAGGCGGCCACTGCGAAGTTCAGAGCCTTCCCGTCATCTCCCTTATAGGTCAGAAGTCCGTAAATCAGACCTCCCATAAAGGAATCGCCCCCACCGACACGGTCCACGATATGAGTGATGTCATATCGTGGTGACTGGAACAAGGTTTTCCCATCCCACAGAACACCTCCCCAGGTATTGTGATTGGCATTGATGGAGCCGCGAAGGGTAATTATAACTTTCCCGGCCTTTGGGAATCTGGCCATCAATTGTTCACATACGCTCTGGAAACGCTTCTGGTCGATGGACCCTCCGGTAGAAGTTACGTCAAAGCCTTCCGGTTTGATGCCGAAAACTTTATCCGCGTCCTCTTCGTTCCCGAGGATGACGTCACAGCCCTCAACCAATGCCGGCATAATCTCCGAAGCCTTCTTACCATACTTCCAGAGATTCTTTCTGTAATTAAGGTCACAGGATACCGTCACGCCAAGCCTGTTGGCAGCCTTGACTGCCTCCAGACAGGTATCCGCCGCGCCTTGGCTCAATGCAGGAGTAATGCCGGTCCAGTGAAACCAGTCGGCCCCTTCGAAAACCTTGTCCCAGTCTATCATCCCGGGCTTGATTTCCGAAATAGCAGAATTGGCTCTGTCATAAACCACCTTGCTTGGACGGGACACCGCCCCGGTTTCGAGGAAATAAATACCGAGACGTTCACCTCCGAAAATGCAATGTCCAGTACCCACTCCGTATGAACGGATATCCCTGATACAGGATTTCGCTATATCATTGTCGGGAAAACGAGTAACGAATTCCGTATTTATACCGTAATTGGCCAGAGAAACCGCTACGTTGGCCTCTCCCCCTCCGAATGTGGCATCAAACTGTTTTGCTTGAGAAAATCTGAGATATCCAGGTGTGGAGAGACGCAGCATTATCTCTCCGAATGTTATCACTTTTGGCATTTCTTTTTTGGTTTTAAACAATTCCCAAAGATACATTTTTTCTCAGAAATTCACATCAAAAACAGATAATCGGAAATTTTAGGTTAATTTCGCATAACCAAAAACTATCCATTCCATTATGAACAAAACCATTCTATTCGCAGCCGCCATAATATTATGTGCGCACTGTTCCGGTTCCAAGACCGATGCCCCCACTTGGGCTGAAGAATTCAACACGAACGAAATAGACTGGACTGTATGGAGCAAGATTCCGAGAGGGACCCCCCCCTGGCAAATCCATATGTCCGACTATGAAGACTGTTTTGAGATGCGGAACGGATGCCTCGTTTTGAAAGGCATCGTCAACCCCGGTATCGAAGGAGACGATTCTCCACTGCTCACCGGTGGCGTATGGACACACGGGAAAAAATCTTTCGGCTATGGAAGACTTGAAATACGCGCCAGAATCGGCGAGGCACAGGGAGCCTGGCCGGCATTATGGATGATGCCGCAGGCCGGTGAGCCTATGCTTGAGAATGAATATGGCGGCGAAATAGACATCTGCGAGAAACTGAACTTCGACGATATCGCATACCAGACACTTCATACCAGATTCACTCTAAATGATACTACCGGCCATGTTCACGGTGCGACCGGTCCCATCAGACGGAACGAGTTCAACGTATATGCCGTAGAACACTACCGCGACAGTATCAAACTGTTCATCAACGATTTCTGCACCTTAAATTACAAGCGTCAGCCGGAACTGGGTCCCCTACAGTGGGCTTTCGACAAGAAGTTCGCCCTTTACGTGGATATGCAGGTCGGGGCACCGTGGCCGGGGGAAGCCAAACTTGAAGACCTCCCCGTGGAAATGGAAATAGACTGGATAAGATTTTACGAATACCCCGAAGAGTAAGCTTACTCATATCGGGATGGCACTGTTTTTTGCTGATTTCGAAACTTACTTATTATCAAGACAGTATGGCAGACAATTATTTGGAAAAACGCTACGAAGAGGTATTCGGAAACGGGAACAAATCCCGCACCGTCACTCACAGACGTGCTTCCCTGGACAGGCTCCTGCCTCTTAACCGGAGTTACAGGGGATATGACAAGAGTTATAAAGTTCATAAACTTCAATTGGATGCGATTGTGGCGGTAAATACGAAGGTCGCTTCGAGTATCAACAAGCAAAGGCTCCGTTTTCTCGAAGTCACCCAAGGCCCTGTGGCCGACATTGTCAATAACAACATCGCGATGGGCCGGCTTCTGCCCGAACTCAATCTGCCGCTCCCGGGAACTGAACCTGAAGCATTCATAGTCGTATGCTCCACCTGTGAGGAAAATCCCGGGATAGACATCGATTTGGGAATTTCACTGCAGAGTATGCTTCTCAAGGCTGTTGACCTTGGTCTCGGAGGAATCATCATCCGTAATTTCGACAAAGCCGGATTGAAGTCTGAACTGGGACTTGAACTGCTTCCTCTCGCTGTTCTTGCCATCGGCAAACCCGCAGAACGCATATCACTTGTCCCGGTGCGCCTTGGTGATGATTTGAGATACTATCGCAAGGACGGGGTTCACTACGTTCCAAAACTTGTCCTTGAAGATTTACTCTTGTAACTTGAAAACCGTTTCCCGTGACTTTTCCGCAAAATTTATGAATACTTACGGTACTATGACTCTTTTTTAGTACATTTGTCGGAGAAGAAAAACGACTATGAAAAAGACCATATTTCTCTCATTGCTCCTGATTGTGAATATTAATCTGCATTCGCAGAATCTGACACTTGAGGACATTCACATCCGTGACCCTTTCATCCTCGTGGACGGCGGCACATATTACCTTTATGCCACTTCCAGCGTCGGAGAAGCGGGAGGTGTAGCGGTCTATACCAGCAAGGATCTGCAGAACTGGACAGAAAAAAAACAGGTACTGACATTGCCGGAGGGCAACTGGTCCAGAGGGAGCATCTGGGCTCCGGAAGTTCATAAATACAAGGGGAAATACTACATATTCGCCACCATCAACGAGCACACGAAATGGAAAATGAGCAGGGAAGACTGGCCCGACTATATCTACCGTGCCACACAGATATTCCGTTCAGACTCCCCGACAGGACCATTCGTCCCCACTGCAGATATACCGCAGACTCCAATGGACTACATGGCGCTGGATGGGACTCTGTTCATCGAGAATAATGAGCCCTATATGGTATTCTGCCACGAATGGGTGCAGATTGAAGACGGCACAGTCGAATTCATAAAACTTGACAGGGATTTGACCAAGGCCGTAAGCACTCCTGTAAGAATGTTCTGCGGTTCCACCTGCTGTGTCGCCGAACCAAGCAAATCTTACGTTACGGACGGATGCTTTATGTACCGCACCAAAACCGGAAAACTGCTTATGATATGGGCCAGTTTCGGCCCCGACGGTTACGCAGAATGCATCGCGGAATCACTCACGGGGAAACTGGCAGGCCCGTGGCGACAGCAGAGCGAACCGCTTTTCAAGCAGGACGGCGGCCACGCGATGATATTCACCGATCTGGAAGGAAAGCTGAGACTTGTACTTCATTCTCCAAATGAAAGTAATTTGGAAAGGGCCAAACTTTTCACTCTGGAAGACACAGGTGAAACGCTCAAAATCGTGAAGTGATGAAATTTTTCCGCCATACTTTGATTCTATTGTTCTCCACCATTTCTTTATTTGCACAGAATCAAAGTGTTTCCTTAAGAGGCCGAGTCGTCGATTCCGCTGATAACACCCCAGTGGAATTCGCAGATGTCATAATTTACGGCACCGATGGCAGAATTCTGACTTCGGGAACGACAGGGGCGGACGGTTTTGAAGTCAAAGGCATACGCGCCGATTCCATATCGGTCACCGTCAGGATGATAGGCTATGAACCACATCTCAGCGAACCCTTCGCCGTCACAGCGGGGGAGGTCAAGGACCTGGGAACCATTGCACTGAAGAAACAGTCCCTCGACATTCGGGAAGTGACGGTAGTAGCAGACAAGAACCAGATAGTCTATAAACTCGACCGCAGAACCATCAGCGCCTCGTCCTCATTGACCGCAAGCGGAGGCACGGCATTGGACATTCTCGCCAATGTCCCTTCCGTTCAAATCGATGCGGACGGAGAACTCACCCTCAGGGGAAGCAGCGGTTATCTGGTTTACGTAAACGGCAAACCAAGCCCCCTCGATGGCTCCGAAGCGCTACGACAAATTCCGGCCTCTTCCATCGAGGACATAGAACTCATTACCACACCATCGGCACGATACAAATCTGACGGAGATGTAGGAATAATCAACATAAAAACTTCGGGTCCCTCATCTGATATGTTCGGGGGAAACGTAAATCTTTCAGGAAGCACTCTGGGCACATGGAGCGCCGATGGCAGATTGAACTTTCATAAAGGGAATCATACCGTCTATGCCGGTGGCACCCTTCAGGACATCAAGTCAAAAGGGGACTTCAGGCAGGACAAGATTACCGACATCGACAGTTGCAGGGTGGAATCACATTCCGACGGCGAAAGGTTCAGAAGCAGCCGGACTCTTGTGGGAAATGCCGGCTGGCAGTTCGATGACGGGAAGAGGCACAAGTTCATCCTTGACCTCCAGGCAGGTTCCACCAGAAACCACAGAGGCGGCGATATGCTCTACAATGAATCCAGAAATTATATGGAGGAGGCTCCGGGTATGGGAACATTACGGCCGGAATCCGGTATTTTCAATAGTGAAGACCACTATATTCTTGAGAAAAAACTCCTGCAGGCCTCTCTCGACTACATATGGAAGATATCACCAAGGGGCGAAATCAACGCCTCCAGCCGTTTGAGATATGACCGTTATTCTCTCGAATATACCGAGAGTAATATGTTCACCCTTGAAGGAGTGAGGGACGAGGGGACTCGCGGCTACGAACGGGAGCACCATTGGGATGCAGACGGAGCCGTAAATTATAAACTGGAATTCGGCTCGGCCGGGAAACTTGAGACCGGATATCAGTACACCACCTACAGCGAACACGGAAATTACAGTTTCAAATACTGGGACAAGGCAGTCGGGGATTTCATCTGGGATGAAAGTATGAACACGCCATTCTATTACAGACGTCAGAACCACACCCTTTATGCCATGGTCACAGAGAAAATCGGAAAATTGGACTTCGATGCAGGTCTCCGCGCCGAAAGGGTAATAGACGAAATGACCATCGATATCAAGGATGCCTCCAGATACGTAAAACTGTGGGATTTGTTTCCATCAGCCCATATCTCCTATGATGCATCTTCCGCAGGAAGTCTCAGTTTAGGCTATTCCCGCCGGACCAACAGACCGGGGATATGGCAGAGGGAGCCAAACATCACCTATGAGGACTACTATACCAGAAAGGTGGGTAATCCCGACATCAAAGCCGAATACATAAATTCCGTCGAACTGGGATACCGGAAACTTTTCACCAAGGCCGGCAGTATAGCTGCTACCCTTTTCTGGCGCCACAGGGCCGATGTCGTGGACTGGATTCGCCTCCCCTACCAAAAAGGTGTCACCCTCGACAAAATCGTCAATGCCGGAAATCAGAACGAATACGGACTGGAATTCAGCACACAGTTCAAGCCTCTCAAATGGTGGTCAACCACAGTCAATGGGGACATTTACCGCTTCGATTTCAAGGCGACCCGCAATGACTGTCACGATGCTGACGGGTTTAACTATATGTTCGGATGGATAAACCATTTCCACGTCGCCAAAAACACAGGAATACAGTTCGATGGACATTTCATCGGTCCCCACGTTCTGACGCAGGGAGACGAGAAGGCTTATTGTTACTTCGACCTTGCCGCAAAGCAGCAGTTTGCAGACGGAAAAATTGCCCTCTCACTCGTGATTCACGACATTTTCCACACTGCCGTCTATGAGAATTTCCGTTCGACGGCAGGTTTGGAATCCAGAACCGTAGTAAGGCCGAAATTCCCCAACATCCTGCTGGGAATCACATTCCGCTTCAACACCACTCCTGCGAAAGAAAAGGGAGGCGCCATAACCGGTGAGGCTGGATTCGAAGGAAAAGAATTCTGATGAATATCAATACCAAATAATCTCAAATTTTAGTAACATGAAAAAACATCTTTTATTTTCAATCGTTTGCCTTTTCGCCATTTGTTCCTGCTGCCAGGAGACTGTGGTGCCGGCCTCCGTTCCCGCCAAAATAGTTGACGGAAAAATAGTTCTTGAAGCCCCTGCCCGCGAGCCGGGACAGCAGAGTGCCATCGGGCTTGCCTGTGACCCCATCGAAACCGTCCGTGTCGCATTCGTAGGTGTCGGCGGACGCGGCACAGGTGCCGTTTACCGCTGGACAAAACTTGAAGGCGTAGAAATCAAGGCGGTCTGCGACCTCGTACAGGCCAAAGTGGACAACGTGAATAAAATGCTCGCCGAAGCAGGTCTTCCCGCCGCTGACACTTATGTAGGCGAAGAAGCCTATAAGGAACTCTGTGCACGTGAGGACATCGATCTTGTTTATATTGCCACCGACTGGCTTCACCATTGTCCTATAGCATTGTGCGCCATCAACAACGGCCACCACGCAGCTGTAGAGGTTCCCGGTGTAATGTCCATCAAAGACTGCTGGGACATCGTTAATGCCTGCGAAAAGAATCGCCGCCACTGTATGCTTCTCGAAAACTGCTGTTATGACTTCTTCGAAATGTCCACATTGAATATGGCACAGCAGGGACTTTTCGGCGAAGTTTACCACGTGGAGGGTGCATATATACATTACCTTGCCGAAGATTGGGGATTCAGCGAACCCTGGCGCTGCGACTATAATATGGACCATCGCGGTGACAACTACCCTTCACACGGTCTCGGCCCCATCTGTCAGGTTCTTGACATCCATCGCGGATGCAAGCTGGATTACCTCATAGCTATGGACACCCCTTCCTATAACGGCCGTGAGGCAGCCAAGAGATACAGGAACGAGGACAGATGCGCAGACGGTGACCACACCATCAGTCTCATCCGCACCAATGAAGGCAAAGTCATAGAAGTCCAGCATAACGTATATGCTCCGCGTCCCTACACCAGAATGCATCAGCTCACCGGAACACGCGGCTTCGCCAACAAATATCCCATCGAGCAGATTTCAGTAAAAGAAATGAACGGGCACGATGCTCTTTCTCAGGAAGTAATGGATTCACTTCTCAAGGAATACAGGCCTGACTTCGTAAAAGAAATCGAGGAGAAGGCCAAAAGTGTCGGAGGACACGGTGGAATGGACTTCATTATGGACTACCGTCTGGTTTACTGTCTGCATAACGGACTTCCTCTCGACCAGGATATCTATGACTGCGCCGAATGGAGTGCTGTTCAGGAACTCAGCCGCATCTCTCTTGAGAATGGTTCAATGCCCGTGGAATTCCCCGACTTCACCCGTGGAGACTGGAATGTCATCAAAGGTTACAGCTACGCCATCAAAAAGTAAGAAGCTGCAAACTTCAGCATAAAACGCATTTCCATACTCCTTTTCCTGTCACTCTGTCTGATATCCTGCAAGAACGCAGGCGTCCCGGACAATATCAATACTATACTTGTCGAAGAAGGAGACACTCCGGAACAGATTATCGCAAAGGCTGTGGCCACCAAACCGTCTGCAAGGCAGCTTGAGGCTATGGA
>JAGHUZ010000222.1 GCA_018064575.1 Candidatus Minthomonas equi | reverse complement strand
TTCTGGCGAATGATGAGGTTAAAGAAGGATTGTCAGTTCGCGGCGGGTTCCCGGTCGAACAGAAAAAAATGAAGCAATGGCAGCTCCGTGTATCGGCTTATGCCGAAAGGCTGCTTGATGATATGGAATCTCTCGATTGGACAGAATCCCTGAAAGAGATGCAGCGGAACTGGATAGGCCGTTCCCAGGGAGCGGAAATGAAATTTCACGTCAGCAACGGAGCTGCCGAATATGATATGACCATATTCACTACCAGAGCCGATACCATCTTCGGCGTAAGTTTTATGGTTCTTGCTCCCGAGAGCGAGTGGGTGGAGAAATTGACATCTCCGGAGCAGAAGGGGGCGGTAGAGGAATATCTTGCGGCAGCGAAGAAAAAGACCGAGAGGGAGAGAATGGCTGAGACGAGGAAGGTTACCGGAGTGTTTACGGGTTCGTATGCCACCAATCCTCTTACCGGAGAAAAGGTACCTGTCTGGGTGTCGGAGTATGTTCTTTCCGGATATGGCACCGGTGCCATAATGGCTGTTCCTGCTCACGACAGCAGGGACTATGCTTTCGCGAAGGAATTCCATCTGCCCATTATTCCACTCATCGAGGGTTGTGATGTTTCTGAGCAGAGTTTCGATGCCAAGGAAGGCATTATGATAAATTCCGGTTTCCTTAACGGAATGAGTGTCCGCGAGGCTATCCCTGCCGCCATCGATTATGTAGAAAGCCATAATATAGGCAAGCGCAAGGTAAATTATCGTCTTCGTGATGCCATTTTCTCACGTCAGAGATATTGGGGTGAACCTTTCCCCATATATTTCAAAAACGGACGGGCCCGGGCATTGCCTTTTGAGGAACTTCCCTTGCGTCTGCCCGAAATAGATGAATTCAAGCCTGCCTCGAACGGCGAGCCTCCATTGGGCAGGGCAAAAGGGTGGGAATATGATGGATTCCCCATCGAAAAAAGCACGATGCCCGGATTTGCGGGGAGCAGCGCCTATTATCTCCGGTATATGGATCCTTTGAATGATGAAGCGCTCGTGTCACCTCAAGCCAACGGATATTGGAGAAACGTGGATTTGTATATAGGCGGAACCGAGCATGCGACGGGGCATCTCATATATTCACGTTTCTGGAACAAGTTCCTCTACGACCTGGGATATGTATGTGAGAAGGAACCTTTCAAAAAGCTCATAAATCAGGGAATGATACAGGGACGTTCGAATTTCGTTTACAGAATAAAGGGGACGAATACTTTCGTTTCCTGCGGGCTGAAGGGACAGTATGATACCACGGAGATTCACGTGAACGTGAACATCGTCAGCAATGACCGTCTGGATATTGAGGCATTCAAGGCCTGGATGCCGGAATATGCCGATGCTGAGTTCATTCTTGAAAATGGCGAATATATCTGCGGGTATGCTGTCGAAAAGATGAGCAAATCCATGTTCAACGTGGTTAATCCGGATATGATATGTGACCGTTACGGTGCAGATACACTCCGTCTATATGAAATGTTCCTCGGCCCTCTTGAACAGTCCAAGCCGTGGGATACGAAAGGGATAGACGGTGTACACAGATTCCTGCGCAAGTTCTGGAGACTTTTCTATAAGGATGAAGAATATCTTGTGGAGGATATGGCTCCATCGGAGGCTGAACTGAAAGTGCTCCATACCCTTATCCATAAGGTGGAGACGGATATAGAGAATTTCTCGTTCAACACATCCGTAAGTGCCTTTATGATAGCCGTGAATGAATTGTCAGACCTTAAGTGCCACTCTGTCCGGATACTGGAACCGATGGTGATTCTACTGTCTTCTTTCGCTCCGCATATCTGTGAAGAACTCTGGAGCCGGCTCGGGCATAACGACAGCATAACTTATGCTCCGTTCCCCGTATACCATGAAGAATTCACACGTGAGACATCATTCGAATATCCCGTTTCCTTCAACGGGAAGATGAGATTCAAACTGAAACTTCCCAAGAGGATGTCTCCTGCCGAAGTGGAAGCGGAAGTCCGTCAAAATCCTGCCACAGCCAAGTGGACTAATGGCTCCATCATCAGAAAAGTCATCGTGGTTCCATCAAAAATCATCAATGTAGTCTGCTGACGATGAAAGGATACTCAAAAGTCGTAACGACGATAAAGGACTATCTGATTATAACCATAGGACTATTTATCTATACGATGGGGTGGACGGTGTTCATAACCCCGAATCATCTTGTCGGTGGTGGCGTATCAGGTATTTCTGCCCTCATCCAATATCTTACCGGAATACCGATGAGTTATCCTTATCTTCTGATAAACGGTCTGTTGCTTTTGGCCTCCCTGAAGATTTTGGGCAAATCATTCGGATTGAAAACAATAATCGCCATTTTTCTGGCCTCATTTTTCCTTTGGGTGGAGCCGATGTTCGTACCGGCTGACTTGATTCAGTATGTAGCCATTGAAAATGGCAAGTTGGTGTGCGCTCTGTTGGGAGGTTCGATGGCCGGTCTGGGTGTCGGCATCACTTTCAGCCGCGGTGGGAGTACCGGAGGAACGGATATCATAGCACTGATAGTCAATAAATATCGTCATATACCTCCAGGAAAAGTAATCCTTTTTTGCGATGTTTTCATAGTGGCTTTATCATTGCTGATAACTGAGACTCCGGGTGAAAGTTTCTCTCTCGGACACCGTATCGCGAATGTAGTGTTCGGGTACATACTCATAGCTTGCTCCAGTTCCTGTCTTGACCTGTATCTCAATGGTTTGAAACAGTCACAGCAGTTTTTTATCTTTTCCAAGCACTATGATGAAATCGCCAAACGCATTTCAGAAGACATACATCGTGGAGTTACGCTTCTGGACTCACAGGGATGGTATTCGAAGCAGGAAGGAAAGATTCTTTTGGTCATCTGCAGAAAGAATGAAATGAATCAGGTATTCAGACTGATTCGTGAAATAGATTCGGAAGCTTTTGTCTCGGTTTCGAATGTATCCGGTGTCTATGGTCAGGGTTTTGATGTCATCAGAGTAAAAAAATCCTAAAAAAAGAAATTTCGATTATAAAAAAAGAAATATTCAGTGTTTCCTTTATTTGCAGTATGGCCTGTCTCAATATTTTTGTGATGACCAATACTGAAAGGGATGGATGCTGTGTTCTTTATGTCGATGGCGTCGGTATGCGCTGTTTTTACGGGAGTTTTTTATAAGTCCGGATATACCAAGCTTGTTTCCGGGGTGAAGTACGAGAAGAGTATAAGGAACACTTTCAGCCATTGCCTTGTGACACTCGTAATATGTCTTTTGAATGCTGCCGGGTATTTCTTT
>JAGHUZ010000154.1 GCA_018064575.1 Candidatus Minthomonas equi | reverse complement strand
GGCAAACTGAACTTCTATGTAAATGCAGTTGATGAACTCATCAAGACCCCGTCCCAAAATCCGACAACCGGTCTTCTGATATGCAGCAACAAAGACGAGACAGAAGTACAGTATGCATTCAACGGAATAACAACCCCTATGGGTGTAGCATCCTATGACAATGTCCAAGTAAAGAAACTTCAGGAGCAACTGCCTTCCATCGAAGAATTGAAGGCAAGAATCCGACTGCTTGAGGACGAACTCCAGAAGAAACAATAATTTCGCTATCTTTGCGGCGTTATGGCGGACAGCAATTTCATAGACTACGTTCGTATTTTCTGCGCTTCAGGGGCCGGAGGTGCGGGCTCTACTCATCTGCACAGGGCGAAGTATGTCCCCAAGGGCGGACCGGACGGTGGCAATGGCGGTAAGGGCGGGAGTATCATCCTGCACGGTAATCCACAGTTCTGGACACTTATTCATTTGCGTTATCGCAAGCATATCAAAGCTGAGGCGGGTGAGCACGGTGGCGCGGCTCTCTGTCACGGAAAAAACGGGGCAGATATAGTCCTCGAAGTGCCTCTTGGTACCGTGGCCCGGAATGAAGAGGGGAAAATCGTGTGCGAAGTGACGCAGCCTGACCAGATGGCGGTTCTCTGCAAGGGGGGACGCGGCGGTCTGGGCAATGCCAATTTCAAGTCTGCCACCAATCAGACACCGCGATATTCTCAGCCCGGCGAACCCGGCATCGAGGGATGGTTTACCCTTGAATTGAAAATTCTGGCGGACGTGGGGCTTGTGGGGTTCCCCAATGCTGGAAAATCGACACTTCTTTCGGTCGTTTCGGCCGCCAAGCCGAAAATCGCCGATTATCCTTTCACTACACTCGAACCGAATCTCGGCATCGTGACTGTCCGTGATGACAAGTCCTTCGTGATGGCAGACATTCCCGGCATCATCGAGGGAGCTCACGAGGGAAAAGGCATCGGACTGAGGTTTCTAAGACACATCGAACGTAATTCAGTGCTTCTGTTTATGGTTCCTGCCGATTCTGCCAATGTGCTGGAAGATTACAGAATTCTCCTCAATGAACTGAAGCAATACAATCCGGAACTTCTCGACAAACAGCGTGTTCTGGCCGTGACCAAGTGCGATGTCATAGATGAAGAAACCAGACGCAAACTACGCCGTCATCTTCCGAGAACCATAAAAACTGTTTTTATCTCCTCTGTGGCGGGTGAGAATGTGGATGTGCTCAAGGATGTGCTTTGGGAGGCTCTAAATTCATAGATTTATGGAATCACTTCTGGAACTTGACCGGGAACTCCTGCTGGCCGTCAACGGATGGCATTCCGCTTTGGCTGATGCTGTTATGCTTTTCTTCTCCGGCATTGAGAATTGGATTCCGCTATACATACTTCTTGCACTCCTGATGTTTTTACCCAAATGGTATGGTCACGAATCGTATGTGCGTCAGGTGGATTCTGCTGTTCCTATGTGGATTATAGGACTGACCACTCTTCTGGCTTTGGGACTGGCTTTCGGTCTTTCTGACCAGATTTCCAATCTCATCAAGCACTCTGTCTGCCGTCTCAGACCTTCCCAAGAACCCCTGCTTGAGGGACTGGTTCGTACTCCGGAAGGGAGGGGGGGACTATACGGATTCAATTCCAGCCATGCTGCGAACACTATGGCGCTGGCATTCTTCACCGCTAAGGTTTTCTGCCGCAAATGGTATTCCATAAGTATCGTTTCGTGGTCACTCATAATCTGCTACAGCAGAATTTATCTGGCCAAACACTATCCGGGCGATATTCTGGCAGGTCTGCTGCTGGGACTGCTGATGGGATATGTGGCCTATTGCCTGTGGGTGGTGGCTCTTGGAAGAATCAGAAGAAAAAGAGATGAGATATCTTCTCGATAAATCGATAGATCCGTATTTCAATCTTGCAGCGGAGGAGTATCTGCTCAAGGAGTGTGATGAGCCGGTTTTCCGCCTCTGGCGCAATGCCCCTTCCGTCATCATCGGCCGTTATCAGAACGCCGCCGCTGAAATTAACCGTCTATGGGTGGAGGAACACGATATTCCAGTGGTCCGCAGGCTCTCGGGCGGCGGAGCCGTCTTCCACGACCTCGGCAACATCAATTATACCTTCATAGATACCCGACGTCAAGGGGAGGATACCTCGGCTATGTTCCGTCGTTTCACTGCACCCATAATTTCCGCCCTTCGGGCAATGGGGGTGGATGCGGTTCTTGAGGGACGTAATGACCTTCTCATCGGCGGACGTAAATTTTCAGGAAATGCGATAGCCGTTCACGGTGATCGTGTCCTCCAGCACGGTACACTGCTTTTCAATTCTTCCATTGGAGACCTTTCGGCTGCATTGAAGAACCGTCCCGAAAAATACGCAGGAAAAGCGGTTAAGTCCAGTTCTGCACGTGTCACCAATATATCGGAACATTTGCCTCAGACTATGAGGGGGATGGATGTGGAGGAAATGATGGAGTATCTGATGGGGTGCATAGCTCCGAATGCTCAGGTATTGTCGTGCTATTCGGAAGAGGAGATGGAGATAATTAACGGCTTGATGGAATCCCGCTATGCTACGACGCAGTGGAACTACGGAAAATCCCCGGCATACACATATCATAATTCCGTGAAACTATCCTGCGGTCTTTTAGATATTTATCTACGCGTCGAAAACGGCATCATCATCGAATGTACCATAATGGGGGATTATTTTTTCCTTCGACCTACGGAGGAATTGTCAGAACTTTTCATCGGTCAGCCCCATACTTCATCTTCAGTCAGAAGTATTCTCTCCACTATCCACACGGCCGACTATTTCGGCTCCGACATATCGGAAGAACTTGTGGCCGTCTTCTGCAGCTAGTATCGGCCGAAGCCCTTGAACCAGCTTTCGGACAGGGCTTTGCCGAGGGCTTCATTACAGCCCTGAACGAAAGCTGGTCCATGGGTAGGAAATCCGCCCCGTCTGCCAGACCAGACCAGGTCGACTGCTGTGGAGTTCAGCTCGGACAATAAATAGAAGAGGCCACCCTGATGGGCGACCTCTTCTATGTCTGACGAATCAACGCCGGTTTACAGTTCCCAGGCGAGGGCCGATGCTCCGAGAATGGCCGCGTCGGAATCCTTCAGTGTGGAATGTAGGAGTTTAACCTTGTTTTTCCAGATGGGAAGCTGGTTTTCATTCATGGAACGGATGATGTGCTCATCGAGATATTTGCCGGCTTTTGCAAGTCCGCCGAAGAGTACTATGGCCTCGGGTGCGCTGAACTTTATAAAATCGGCAAAAGCGGTTCCCATCAGTTCACCGGTGATTTTAAAAATTTCCTTTGCCAGTTCGTCGCCTTGTTCGGCAGCCTTGAACACCTCATAGGATGAGATGGGTTTTGTCTGGTCGAGGTCACGGAGAATGGAAGGTTTGTCGCTGTTGGCGAGAACTTCAGTTACGGTGCGGGATACGCCGATGGCGGAACAGTAGGTTTCAAGACATCCACGAAGTCCGCAGTTACATTTGCGTCCGTCCTTAACGGCTATGGTGTGTCCGAGTTCACCGGCGAAACCGTCGTGTCCGTAAACCATCTTGCCGTCAATGACGATACCTGAACCGACTCCGGTACCAAGGGTAATCATTATGAAATTCTTCATTCCTTTGGCTATTCCGTAAGTCATTTCTCCGATACCGGCCGCATTGGCATCGTTGGTGACGGTTACAGGAACACCCACTCTGCTGGAAATCATTTTTGCGAACTGGATTACCTGAGGCTTTCCGCTCGAATCATAACACCATTTGAGGTTCGGGGCATACTCGATGGTGCCTTTGTAATAATTACCGTTAGGGGCTCCGATGCCTATTCCGCGGATTTTGGATGTACCGCCAACCTTGCCGATGAGATCATTGATGGCATCTGTCAGGTCTGTGATATATGAATCAATGTCGGTCTGAAGGGATGAAATCACACTCTGAACGAGGATTTCCCCACGTGCGTCAACGACACCGAGTTTGGAGGACTGGCCTCCGACGTCAATACCCAATACCAGGGATTTGTCGGTTATTTCTGCCATATCTGTATCAGTCTACTTTAATGTCCTTGTTAACGTTCTTGCATCCTGCCACTGCATAGTACAGGAGGAATAAGAGCATGGCGATTACCAGCCAGTAGCTGTTTATGTAACCGGCGGACTTGGCTATGAAGTCCTGAATGAAAGGCATCAGGCCGCCACCGACAACGAGCATCATAAAGATACCGGAAGCCTGTTCCGTTTATTTCCCGAGACCTTCGACTGCCAGGGTTAAGATGGCTCCCCACATTACGGTGGTGCAGAGACCGCAGGGAACGAAGAAGAGACAGCTCAGGGGTACCTGGAAC
>JAGHUZ010000213.1 GCA_018064575.1 Candidatus Minthomonas equi | reverse complement strand
AAAAAATGCTTTGAGGGTATTTATGAAGTGGAAGACAGTGAGATTTGGAAAATCAGGACAAAACTCAGGAAGAGACTGATAGAACAGGTCAGGAAACGTATTTCCGATCCTTCCGCGACCAATCATTATTCTCCCCAGCAGCAGGTGAAAATCGTGAAGACGCTGCGTGATGACGTACTTACCATAGGGTTTGCCCGCCGTTTCGCCACATACAAGAGGGCTCATCTGCTTTTCCGTGGTTTGGACAGACTCAATGAAATCGTGAATAATCCTGAACATCCCGTACAGTTTCTGTATGCCGGGAAGGCTCATCCCGCTGACCGTGGAGGGCAGGATTTGATAAAGAGAATAGTTGAGATATCCAAGATGCCGCAGTTCATAGGTAAGATAGTGTTCGTGCCGAATTACGATATCAATCTGGCCAAGTATCTGGTTCAAGGTGTGGATATACGGATGAATACCCCTACCAGACCTCTCGAAGCTTCCGGAACATCCGGGGAGAAGGCGGTTATGAACGGTGTAATGCATTTTTCCGTTCTCGATGGATGGTGGGTTGAAGGTTATAAGAAAGATGCCGGATGGGCACTTCCTATGGAGCGCACTTACGATGACCAGAATTATCAGGATGAATTGGATGCTGCCACCATCTATAACATCATCGAGAATGACATTACAGCCAAATTCTACAATGCCGACAAAAAACTCGGCTACTCGAAAGAATGGATAAGAATCATCAAGAACACCATCGCCAAGGTGGCGTGCAATTTCACGACCAACCGTATGCTCGGTGATTACATCCGTCAGTACTATGAACCGCTGTACAAGCGTTCGTGCGGACTTATGGCAAATGATTTCGCCATAGCCCGCGAACTGGCATTCTGGAAAAAGAAAATACGTCGCGGATGGTCGCAGATAGAAGTGGTTTCCGCAGACAAGACCAATGATATGATGAGATACAGTTTCGAATTGGGTATGACTACCCACGCGGAGTTGGATCTGTTTGTCGGTGATTTGAATCCGGAGGATATAGGAGTGGAGGATGTGACCGTAACTCAGGACGGCAAGGGTAAACTGCACATTCACAAACACAATACATATGTGCTTGAATACTGCCGCGAAGGGGTGGCTCATTTCAGCTTGGATATCATTCCGGAACAGACGGGAACATACCAGATAGCCACGAGAATATTTGCGAAAAATGATTTGTTGCCTCATCGTCAGGACTTCGAACTTGTAAAATGGCTTTAGTCGCTGCGACAGGCTTTTTTGATGGAGTTCATTCCGGTCACAGGGCTGTTCTTCGTGAAATCATCAGATTAGCATCGGAAACGGGTTCGGAAAGTGGTATTGTCACTTTCTGGCCCCATCCCCGTTTCCTGTTGGAATCCGCATCTGAGGATTTGAGACTTTTGAATACCCTTGAAGAAAAAACAGACTTGATTAGAGAATGTGGAATCCGACACGTTTTTGTCATTCCGTTTACGAAGGATTTGAGCCGGATGACGGCGGAGGATTTCATTTCGGAAATACTGGTGAAGGAATATCATCTCTCCACTCTCGTAATCGGATATGACCATCGCTTGGGGCGGGAGAAACTTTCCGGACAGGAATTGAAGGCAGTGGCTGAAAGTTGTGGGCTCGGTGTCTCGATAGTGGAGGAATTCGAAGTGGCTGCGTCCCACGTGAGTTCCACTGTAATCCGTTCTCTTATCGGTGACGGGAATTTTTCACGGGCCTCAGAACTGCTTGGTTACGAATGGTCTGTACGATATGGCGATTGGGCGGAAGGTTTGAAACTTCTCCCGTCTGATGGGTATTATCGAATCAGATTATGTGATGGCGGCCATTGCAGCGAAGCGGAATGCGCAGTCAAATGTAACAGCATAAGGGTATATGGAAGCGATGAATGTTTGAAACCGGAGACACGAATAATTTTTTTGGAAAGAATTTCTGAAAATTGATTATCTTTGTATTGTGTTCAACGAGGGTCCCGGTAATCGGGATTCTCTTTTGTTTTACTTTTTTTGAATTTAGTCATTAACAGACAGATAATATGCCGGATATTCATTATGTAACAGCAGAAGGGCTGGAAAAATTGAAAGCAGAACTTTCACAGTTGGAAAGTCAAAGACCCGTTATTTCAAGACAGATAGAAGAGGCCCGTGCGCAGGGTGATATCTCTGAAAATGCAGAATATGATGCAGCCAAGGAGGCCCAGGGACTTCTTGAACTGAAGATAACTAAATTGGAAACTACCATTGCGAATGCACGCATCATAGACGAATCCAAAATATCCACTGACCAGGTGCAGATGTTGACCAAGGTGAAAATCAAAAACCTCGGAAACGGAGCCACTATGGAATATACTATCGTCGGTGAAAGCGAAGCTAATCTGCGTGAAGGAAAAATGGCGGTCAGCACTCCCATTGCCAAGGCCTTGATAGGACATAAGCTAAATGAAATCGTAGAGGTGAGCGTTCCTTCAGGTATTATGAAGTTTCAAATTCTTTCCATATCCCTTTGATTTATGGCTTCTATTTTTTCCCGTATTGTCTCCGGTGAGATACCATCCTATAAGGTGGCCGAGACGGACAAGTATTATGCATTTCTGGATATTGCTCCCTTGATGGAAGGGCACACTCTGGTAATTCCGAAAAATGAAATCGATTATATTTTCGATATACCTCAGTCGGAGTATGAGGGCTTGTGGAATTTTGCGTCCAAAGTCGCCAAAGCCGTTCAGGCCGCCATTCCCTGCAAGAGAATAGGTGTGGCAGTTCTGGGAATGGAAGTGCCGCATGCGCACATTCATCTCGTTCCGCTTCAGAATGAGGGTGATATGGATTTCAGAAAATCCAAATTGAAACTTTCCCCTGAACGCTTTGCTGCCATAGCCGGCTCAATAGCTTCCGAATATGAAAAATTGGTGTAACTCTATGAAAAAAATACTTTTCACCGTATTGGTCGCTTCGATGGTCGTTTCTTGCTGCACAGCGGACAAGAGCGTTTTGAATATCACGGCCTCATCTTTTCCAGATAGTACGCAAGTGCTTGTAAACAAACTTAATATAAATCAACTGCAGACGATTGACACCCTTTATATCAAAGGCGGAAAAGCGGTGTGCGAGCTTTCCGACGTTCCGTCCACTCCTAATTTCTATTATGTGGAGGTGCCCGGAAAAAACAGAGTGTCGCTGATTCTGTCATCCGGACAGAATGCTGATGTGAACCTTGATAAATGGTCGGTGGAGGGCTCCGAAGAGTCAGTTCTTTTCAATGCGATAGAACAGGAATATGCCGAATTCTTCAAGCAGATTTCAGACAAGACGAGAAAACTGGCGGAAATAGATGATGCGAGAGAAAGAAAACAGATGCAGACTGAGATAGCAAAGCATTATATCGCTTTCAAAAAGCAGTCAATCAAGCGCGTGATGACTTCACCCGCATCGATGACAAATATTCCTGTCCTGTTCAGAAAAGTTTTCGATGTTCAGATTTTCGGAGATGACAATGACGCCTACCTGATGCAGAATGTTTACGATACACTGTCCGTATTGTATCCACAGTCCCCCTATGTCGTATCGCTCGGAAACGAAATCGAATTGAAACGGCAGAGGAAAGAACTTGATAATATGATTTCCGGTGCTCCGGTAATTCCGTTCCCGGAAATATCACTTCCCGATATAAATGGCAAGCAGCGTCTTCTTTCGGAAGTCAAGGAAAAGGTGATTCTTCTGCTTTTCTGGAATTCTGAGCTTGCGAATATCCCGGTAATGAATGCGGAACTGAAGAATCTTTATTCCAAGTTCCACGACAAGAGTTTTGAAATATATCAAGTGGCTCTGGAAGCGAATAAAACGTTATGGGCATCGTCTGTAAGGAATCAGGACATAAAGTGGATTTCGGTAATCGATACCAGAGCTTCGCAATCGGCCTGCATACCACTGTATTACGTTTCCAATCTCCCATTCGCATACGTGATGAATCAGAATGGAGATATGCTCTATAAGGGAGATGTCGATATGGAGCGGATTGAAACCGTGATATCGAAAGCAGTCAAATAATCGCGGTATATAGTGGCTGCCATTGACATCATAATCATTATTTTTTTATGCGTCTGCATATTCGTGGGCGCTAAAAACGGGATTGTGCGTCAACTGGGCGGAATCGTAGGACTTTTCCTCGGCTTATACCTCGCATATCGTTGCTCTCCTGCTTTTTCGGGCTTTATAGTAAAATGGGTCAAATTATCGGACAGTGTCGCGAAAATCATATCATTTGTGCTTATACTGGTCGCGACACTTCTGCTTACGTCACTGATAAGCCGTCTGCTTGAATCCGTTTTTGCTGCAGTGGCCGTCAATTGGATAAACCGGCTTCTCGGTATCATCCTGTCTATGGCAGTCGGGATACTTCTTGTAGGAGTTCTGCTGCATATTTTGAAATATGTGAATCAGAATTGGTTTCCTGATGCGGGAGGGAACTGGATGTCTGATTCAAAACTTGCCGGGCCCATTCTTAAGGCAGTCGATAAGTTGTTTCCTTATTTGAAACAATTATTCTAAAATTTCCGCGTTCAGCACCTTGTCACCGTCGTAAACAAATAGTTTTCTTTTTACGGCGCTTGCTTTTCCTTTTCCGATTTTTGCAGAAAAAAACGGAGGGGAAGTTATGCGGAAAAGAAATGTAATTCCTGAGACATCACGACTGTTACTGGCAGTCTATATAGTCTCCCTGCTTCTTTCTTTGATAGCGGGGAGCGTGCCCTTGTATTTTTAATCATTCCCTAATGAGAGGAGTCTTATGAAAATGTATGGTAGCAGAATAGGAATACGGCAGCAGGACGAGAGGGATTGTGCAGCGGCCTGCCTTGCTTCAGTGTGTGCGTATTACGGGAAATACATTCCCATAAGTTCTGTCAGGGATTTGTGCGGTACTTCGGAAACAGGAACCAATCTGCAGGGTATCGTCGATGGCTCACGACATCTTGGCCTTGAAGCAGTCGCCTTGAAGGCCAAGGAAAAAAACTGGGGAGTGCTTTCTTCGCTGAATGTTCCTGCCATTGTGCATTTCGAAGGGAAGAATGGGTGGCTGCATTTTATAGTGATGTATATGTGGAAGGATAATGAATGCAGAATTATGGACCCGGCCTTGGGAAAAGTGGTTACTATGTCCAGAGATGATTTTATGGCGCAGTGGAGCGGATATCTCGTAACGCTTTCTCCGTCGGAAGAATTCCGTAGGGAGGACCGTCCTGTAAAAATCTGGAGAGAATGTTTTAATTTACTCTCTCTCTGTAAAGGCGAATTGTTTCTGGCTTTTGCCGGAGCATTGGTATATATAGTGGCGGGTCTGAGCGTTTCGATATTCATTCAGCAATTGGTGGATGTCGCGATTCCAAATGGGAATGCCGATATGTTGAAAATATTCGCTATAGCCTTGTTGCTTATGGCGGGAACCTTTTTTGTCATAGGTTATGTGCGGACGATATTGACAGTGAAGGCTGGATTGGAAACCGATTCGAATCTGGTAGGGAAATACATCAGGAAGTTGATGTCGCTTCCGCTTTCTTTCTTTACATTCAGAAGTACCGGAGAGGTGATGTCAAGGATAAAGGATGTCTATAGGATACGTAATTTTATGATTGTCAGATTAATGATGATATGTGTCTGCATATTGACATTGATAGTTTCCTTTGTCTTGATGTTTGCTTTCTGCTGGAAACTGTCAGTCGTGGTAATATTGTATATACCGATATACGCCGTTCTTTACAGGTTTTCCGTGACCATAGGACGCAAATCTAACCGGAAAGTGATAGAAAGTAATGCTGCATTCGATTCCGCGGCGGTGGAAACTCTTTCTGCGATCAGGACAGTACGCTTCAATGGCTGGGAAGAACTCTTCCATTCCCGTTTGACCGAAAAATATGAATCGTTTGTAGCCGAAAGCTGGCGCAGCGGGAAATATATTGCAGGGTTTGCTGTGGCTTCAGATACGTTGGCGAGGTTGTTGACCTATGCTGTACTGGTGGCAGGCACTATGATGGTTTTCAGGACGGACTCACTCCGGGTGAAATGATGTCGTTCTATACCATAACTTCGTTCTTTACATCCCCGGTAAATTCACTGATAGAAGGAAACAATGAAATAACGCAAGCCACGATAGCAGCGGAGAGACTTTTTGAAATTCTTGATATGGACTCTGAAAACTCCGATGAGGAAGGAGTTCAGCCTCAGGAGTATGCGGGAGATGTCAGAATTGAAGACCTTTCGTTTTCATATCCGGGGAGAGCCCCCCTGTTCGAACATTTCAGTGCCGTTTTTATGAAGGGTTCCATTACTGCCGTTACCGGAGGGAATGGATGTGGCAAGAGTACTTTGACGATGCTTTTGATGAAATGTTATGATTCATATCAAGGGTGCATAAGTATGGGAGGAAAAGATATCAGAAAGTTTGATACCGGTTCCTGGAGACGGTACGTTTCACTTGTTCCACAGAAAGCGGAACTGTTTTCCGGTTCCATCCTTGACAATATATTTCCCGGGAAAGAAAAGACCGATTTGCAGCTTGTCGCATCCCGATGTGTGGAAGTCGGACTTTCAGAAACCATTGAAAGATTTCCTGATGGAATTATGTCGGAGGTGGGAGAAGGCGGATGCCGTCTTTCCGGTGGGGAGAGGCAGAAAGTGGCTCTGGTGAGGGCTTTGTGCCGGGAGTCCGGAATATTGATTCTCGATGAAGCCACCGCTGCCATTGACGCAGAAGGAAAAGGACAGATTATGTGCCTTTTGAAATCTCTGGCGGGAAAAGGAATGACCATCATTATGATAACACACGATGATATGTGTCTGACTGCAGCAGACAGAATCATCGATGTCGATAAAACCAATTTATTAATCACTTAATCATTATTTGTTATGGAAAGAGAAAAAAATCCATGTTATGAAGGGTTTGAATTCCTTGATCGGGACGGAATGATGACCGTGGAAGGGGGAAAAC
>JAGHUZ010000054.1 GCA_018064575.1 Candidatus Minthomonas equi | reverse complement strand
CTCAGCGGCGAGATATGGTATGAAATAGATGACATTCAGGATTTGGACATTGCCACCGCTATGTTTGCTGATACAGACGAGGAGCGTTATATGGCATATATATGTCGTTACGGCGGTTATTGGCGTTACCCTCAGATGTTGGATTATTGTTATCTCGTCAATCCATATTTTCCACCACAGAAACTGCTTGATGAGATAAGGGCAAGTTTTGATACGCTGATAAGGGAGTATCCTTCGGGAATGAAAGTAAATTCACTGCTTGCCTCGAAAAATTTCGGAGTAAAAGAGGATTTTATCGTAGTGGGGAATGGTGCGGCGGAACTGATTAAGGCATTGATGGAGGGGTATGCCGGTACCTTGGGAAATATTCTTCCTACCTTCGAGGAATATCCGAACCGCTTATCAAAAGAGCATCTGGTGCAATATGTTCCCGATTCAGAGGATTTTCATTATTCAGCAGAGGATGTGAAAAATTATTTCAAGGATAAAGACATAGATACTTTGCTGCTTATCAATCCAGATAATCCGTCAGGAAATTATATTCCTTTTGATGAATTGCTGGGCTTGATACAGTGGACTAAAGAGAAGGGATGGAGATTTGTAGTAGATGAAAGTTTCGTTGACTTTGCTGACGTAGAAGGGGAGACATCATTATTGGATAATGCGATACTTGCGGAAAATCCACATTTATTTGTGGTTAAATCGATAAGCAAAAGTTATGGCGTTCCCGGATTGCGGCTTGGGATAATGGCGTCCGGAAACAGAGAAATTATGGCACAGATTAAAAAGGACGTGGCTATATGGAATATAAACTCATTCGGGGAGTTCTATATGCAGATATATGAAAAATATAAAAACGACTACGAAGAGGGATGCCGATATTTTCGCGAAGAGAGAAAAATATTCAGGCAGGAGTTGGAAGAAATCTCTTATCTGAAAGTATTTGACTCACAGGCAAACTATTTCCTTTGTGAGATAATTGACAAATTCAAGCCTCGCGAACTGGCTATGAAACTGCTGCGGAAAAACATATTGATAAAGGATTGTGGAGGGAAGGCTGCTATGAAGGGACGTAATCTCATCAGGTTGGCCGTGAGGGACAGGAAGGACAATTCTTATCTGGTTGAGCAATTGAAGAAACTATGAAAATTTGTATTTGCGGGGGAGGGTCATTAGGCCACGTCTGTGCCGGAGTGTTATCATCCCAAGAAGATAACGAAGTATCTATACTGACAGGGCATCCGGGGAAGTGGAGAAATGAAATTTTTGTGCGCGATTGTTATGGCAAAGAATATACGGGAAGACTGTTCAAAGTATCTGAAAAGCCGTCAGAGGTTCTAAGGAATCAGGACATAGTGCTGTTGTGCTTGCCCGGCTGTCTGATAGAGGACACCCTGATGAAAATAAAACCATTTATTGGCGATGCGAAAGTAGGCTCTGTGGTTTCGAGTACAGGGTTTTTCTTTTTTGCACATAAAGTGCTCGGAGAGAATGCTAAACTATTTGGTTTTCAGAGAGTACCATATATCGCAAGAGTTAATGAATATGGTAAATCCGCCACTCTGCTCGGATATAAAAAAGAGTTGGCTGTAGCCGAACAAAACATAGAAGATGGCTTTGAAAATATTTTGGAGAAACTTTTCGGTACACCTGTTTCAATATTGAACAGCATCTATGAAGCTTCCCTGACCAACTCTAATCCGATTCTTCATACAGGACGGTTGTATTCTATATTCAAAGACAGGGAAAATGAGGTGTTTGACCGTCAGATACTATTTTACAAGGAGTGGACAAATGAAGCTTCAGAGATTGAAATTGAAATGGACAATGAGTTCTTCGAATTGCTTGACAGACTGGGAATCAAGACAATACCTACATTGTTGGATTATTACGAAAGTTATGATGCCGAATCGTTAACGAGAAAGATACGGAGCATTAAAGCTTTCGAAGGAATACTTACTCCGATGACTATGACGGGAAGTGGGTGGAGGGCGGATTTCGCCAGCCGTTACTTTATCGAAGATTTTCCGTTCGGTCTCAGGTGGATAAAAAATCTGGCAAAGGAGAACAAGGTGGAGACTCCTGTAATCAACAGGGTTTATGAATGGGGGATATCAAGAATATCATTTAGGAAATGAGAGATTTATTAGTAAAAATTGCCTTAAAAATTGGAATCTACAGATGTTTGGTAGAATGGATAAACAAAGCCAAATTCAAGATTCAGGCGCATAGAATGAAAAAAAATGGTCTGAAGATGCTGGCAGAGGCAGATAAAGTCCTGACCGGGATGGGGTTGAAACCATTCTTGACATACGGAACCATTCTGGGCGCATATCGTGAACACGGGTTCATATCTTACGACCCGGACATTGACCTTGGAATTCTGGCGGAAGAGGCACCCGTCGATTTGTGTGAACGTATGGAGAAAGCAGGGTTTAAGTTTTACAGGCAGATTTATGTGGAAGGAACAAAGCAAATAGCAGAAGAGACATATATTTACGATAAAATACATTTAGACATTTTCCATTATCATCGGGAAGAAGAAGATCTCTACAGTATAATCCAGAGAGCGCACGAGACTAAAGAGTGGAAAGAAGCTAATTCCACAGACGGGTTTCCGTGTGACAGGAGTTATGTGCCGGATACTGATTTTGAGCGGAGAGATTTTCTTGGTCTTAAGATTTATATGCCTGTAAAGACAGATGAATGGCTGAAGGCGATATATTCAGACTCGTATATGACGCCTATCAGGAACTGGAATGCCAAAAACTGCATTACACGTATAATTCACGCAAAAGAAAGAACATACAGGGCTTATGATATCTCCGAAACAGTAAAATCCGCTGCGAAAGGGCGCCATCGTTAGTTCTGCAGCAATCCCTTAGTGACGTAATATCGGAAAATGAGCAGTTTTCTGCCGCTTGCCGGTCTCAGGCGCAGCAGGTGGAATAAGCACAGCACGATGGTCCCGCCCCATTTGACGGCTTCAGACAGAAGCCTCATTCGGTATTTTTTCTTTGAAACCGACAGGGTTCTGACCCGTTCGCTTTTTCCGATGCAGTTCGAGACTTGTTCCAGATAAGCGCTTTCAAGTTTGTAGTGCGGGATTATGTGGTACAGGATGGCGTCGGGGGTATAAATGAACTTCATTCCGGCTGATGTCATCCTGTCGAAGATGTCCTTCTCTTCTCCTGCGGACAAATTTTTTCCTTTTCTGCCCAGTCCTGTATGGAATGTTCCCGTTTTTTCGAAAACGCTTCTTCTGTATGCGGCATTCCCGCCTCCTGGGTAACAGTTCATAGGGAAGGGTCTTTCCTTTTTCCCGAAATACAGATAACCGGTCAGCAGCCTCCTCAGGTGACTGTTCATCCACGGGGGTTCCGCTTCGTCTTCATATACTGGGATTATGGGACCTCCTGCGGCCATTATGTCGGGGTATTTCCCGAACAGGGCCGACAGGGCCGGGAGATATTGTGGATTTACAGTGGCATCATCATCGACATACACCAGGAGATTTCCTACCGACTCGGAGATACCACGGTTTCTGGCATAAGAAAGACCCAGATGGGATTCGATTACATACTTCAGCTCAGTGTCTGGAAAGTCTTTTTTAAAGCGCTTCACTTCAACGGCGGTATTATCCGTGCAGTTATTGTCCACCAGAATGATTTCATATTCCGATTTCGGGAAATCATTTCCGGCGATGGAGGCCAAAACATTATAGATGTACTTGTCCCTGTTGAAAGTGCAGACGATGACGGAAATCTTCATTTGGCAAATATATCAAATCCTTGGAGTTTATCGATGGAATATATATTTTTGTTCAATGACTGTCAGACGCATCATATTCAGGGCTGCCGTCCGCGTGTCGGAGTGGCTGTTTCTACAACGGAAAATCAAATCATTGTACCATTATAACCTTTCTGTCGAAAATGTAAGGGATGCGAATCATCTGGACCTTATCACCATCGCATATAACAATCCCAGAGTAATAGAACTTCAAAGTCGATATATAGTGAAGTATTTTGGTGGAGCCTTCACCCATATCGTCGTGGATAATTCCACTGATTCCGCCCGGGCGGAAAGTATCAGAGCCATATGTGAAAGAAATGGGACGGGATATGTCAAACTGCATAAAAACCGTATGAATATCTTCAGTGGCAGTTATTCTCACGCGGCAGCCGTTAATTGGACTTACCACCATATCATCAAGGCTAGAAAGCCTTTCGGTTTCGGAATAATCGACCATGATATTTTTCCTGTCAGACCGATGGATATCATCACAATATTGAAAACCCAGCCCGTGTATGGTGTGCGGCGCAGCCGCAATGGGTTCTGGTATCTTTCTGCCATAATCAGCTTTTTCAGAACCGATTTCCTGAAGGATAAGAAATTCGATTTTATGCCGGTGACTTTGCAGAATACTTATCTGGATTCAGGTGGTGGAAACTGGTCTTCCATTTATTCCCATCTTGATGAGAAGGGAATGCGTTTTATGTCTGAAAAGATGGAAAATTTCAGGGAGGGGTCCTTGCGCCATCAGGATCAGGTCGAATTATTCGATGATGCCGGATGGGTTCACTCCATCAATGCTTCATATTGGAAAAAAATCGACATCGTAAAGGAGGATATACTGGAGGAACTGCTCAGAAAGTATGAGACTGTGGAAGTCTCTTCCTGAATATGATGCCTGCCAGCAGCAGAATATACAATGCGATGGATGATGCCATCGATATCTTTCTGCCTATAGCGAATGATTCCGGAAGATAAGTGAAAGTGATATGGTGTGTTCCTGCGGGCAAATCCAAAGCCCTGAGAGTCCAGTCCGCACGCATAATGGGCAGTTCCTGACTGCCGTCCAATATGGCTTTCCACCCCTCCGGGTAATATATTTCGCTGAAAACGGCCACCCCGCCTTCCGCTGATGAATAATCGTATTCAAGGTGGTTCAGAGAGTATTCCGACATCCTTATATAATCCTGCCCGGTATCACCGCCGTGGACTGTGGTAAGGCTTTTGACATCGATTCCATCTCCTTCATAGATGACGGCTTGGGAAGCCGGGTCTATTTCTCCGAGAAGATGAATCTCTTCATCCGGAGAGGCCGCTCCGATTACCGATGACACGAACCAGGCATTGCCTGATGCACGTTCATATCGGACTGGAGGGGTATCGCCATTGATTACGATATATCTTGTATTCAGCATAGAGAGGATGGGGTAGTATCCCAGTCCGGCCTCAACGTCCGATATCGTTTTTGCGGAAGACAATGTGGTGTTGATATCCTTGCTGAGTCTGGACATTTCCGGCTGGATGAAGTGGTCTATCAGGTCCTGGTAACGCTGGAGTTTGGCGGCATTGTAGCCTCCGATGGTCTTGTGCCAATAACTTGGAATGGCATCATTGAATGTGTTCACACTGATATCCAAAACCCTATATGACGGGTCGCCATCCTGAAGAATCATTTCATCGACAGGGCGCTTGGCGAAAAGCCCGTTCATCTGTTTCGGGGAGGAAAAATGTGATTCATTCAGATAGCGTTTGTCCACTGACCACAAATCGCAGAGTACCAGCAGGGACAGAATAGTAACAGCGACGGATGTCTTGAATTTCCGTTTGAATGCGGCGAGCCATATAATCAGGCAACTGACGGAGATAAAGGCCAGGGAGCGGAATGCATCGGCGCGAAGCAGTGCCTGTCTGACCAGTCTGAGTGCGGCGGTTATATCATCCGGGAGGGAACTGTCCGAGGTGGAGCGGAAGTCTCCCGCCAGGCCTGGGAACAGGATGAAAAGAAGGCAGAATCCGCCGGTAATTCCGAAAGACCAGAACAGTTTTTTACTTAATTCGTCACTCTCCTGATTCTGCGAGAAAATCTCTTTCAGAGTCAGCACCCCCATCAGCGGAACGCTTATCTGGAGTAGAACTAATACCATCGACACCGTTCTGAACTTGTTATACAGGGGGACATACTTGAACCAGATTTCAGTAAACCACATAAAATGTGAGCCCCACCCCAGCATCAGTGCAAGCAGGGATATGGCTGCCAGCCACCACTTGTAGGGTCCTTTGACGATGAAAAGTCCAAGTATGAAGAGGAAAACGCAGACAGCGCCGAGATACATAGGGCCTGCCGTGAAAGGCTGGGGTCCCCAGTACAGGGGCAGTTGCCTGATGATTTGTTCGGCTCCCTGATATTTGCCATTCAGGGCTTCAAAAGTATGGGAATTGCGGCTGAGTTCTCCTGTCGAAGCACCTCCGTTGAAATCGGGAATCATAAGGTTCGGCGTTTCCGAAACTCCGTATGACCAGGCGGTGGCATAGTCTATGTCCAGGCCGTCCCTGTTTGTCTGCTTGTCGGTGGTGAGTTCCGAACCGCCCCTCATAGTATGTTTGGTATACTCCTTCAGGGGCAGCAGATGACCGGCCTGGGAGGCAGTTCCGAGAATGCCACAGATGAGAACAAGGCAGGATGTCTTGACGAACGGGGCCATTTTATGCGTTTTTATGGCTGTGACGGCTTCCGCTATGGCATATCCGAAAATGATGATGGCCAGATAATAGGAAATCTGCGGATGCCCCGACATCAGTTCCATACTTAACGTTATTCCGAATAGGGTGGAACCGAAAAAACAGTTCCGCCTGTAAGCGAAAACGAGTGAAGCCAGAACCCAGGGCATAAATGCGATGGCCATCATCTTGGTTTCGTGTCCGACCTGGATAATCTGCATATTGTACGAACAGAATGTTATGGCGATGGCACCAAGTGCTGAAAGCCAGATACCGGCACCGAAAGCCAGCATCAAAAGAAATCCTCCTATCAGGGATACTATCAGGAAATTGACGGGCTTTACCCAGAAAATCAGCAGTTTCCTCAGGGGGGAAATGAAATTCCCTGAATCGACCCCATAGATGGTATTGGCCGGCATTCCTGAAAACATAGAGCCTGTCCATAGGGCCTGATCATCCGGATGGGCTTCATTATGTTCGGCAGCTTCGTGTGACATAGCCATCCAGGAGGAAGTATCGACCTGATTTAACTGCTTGCCACTTAAGGCATCGGGAGCATATGCGTGAGCGATTATGACAAATCCGACAATAATAATCAGATACGGAAGTATTTTCTTGAGGAATGCTTTCATAGTCGGGATAGTGTTCAGAACAAAGTATTGTCAGCTTGATATCTGGTGAGACCGAGGTGTTTGTAGGCCAACTCCGTAACTTCGCGTCCTCTCGGCGTTCTGTTTATGAAACCTTCCTTTATCAGGAATGGTTCATAAACCTCTTCGAGTGTTCCTGGGTCTTCACTGATGGCGGTCGCGAGAGTTCCGACACCTACCGGTCCTCCCTTGAATTTCTGAATTATGGTGGAAAGTATCTTATTGTCTATTACGTCGAGGCCGCGGGTATCTATATTCAAGGCATCGAGGGCATATCGCGTGATGGAAAGGTCGATACGTCCAGAGCCTTTTACCTGTGCGAAGTCTCTGACGCGACGGAGAAGGGAATTGGCGATACGGGGCGTGCCTCTGCTCCGGCAAGCTATTTCCTTGGCCGCCTGTGAGTCGATTTCGATGGCGAGGATACCTGCGCTGCGTTCTATGATTTTCTGAAGTATGGTCTCATCGTAATATTCAAGATGGCACTGAATTCCGAAACGGGCGCGAAGGGGGGAGGTGAGCAGGCCGCTTCGGGTGGTGGCGCCTATCAAGGTGAAAGGATTGAGGGCGATTTGAACGGAACGGGCTCCCGGGCCCTTGTCTATCATAATGTCTATCTTATAATCCTCCATAGCGGAATATAGGTACTCCTCCACGACAGGTTGAAGCCTGTGGATTTCATCTATGAAGAGAACATCCCCCTCTTCCAGCGAGGTGAGCAGTCCTGCCAAATCCCCCGGCTTATCCAAAACCGGACCGGAGGTCACTTTCATATTGACTCCAAGTTCATTGGCTACTATGCTGGCCAGAGTGGTCTTACCCAAGCCCGGAGGTCCGTGAAAAAGGGTATGGTCCAATGCCTCTCCCCTGAGGAGGGCTGCCTTGACGAAAATCTGAAGATTTTCTATGATTTTCCCCTGTCCGGCGAAGTTTTCAAAATTCTGAGGCCTTATCCTTCCCTCAAAATCACTGTCATTCAGACGGGATTCGTTTCTCGGGTCAAAATTCGTTTCTGTATTCATAGGTTCTGAATAATCCACAAAATTATGATATTTTTGCGAACGAAAACAGAGTTATGAGAATAATCATCCTTAGACCGTCCCATCCGTATCGTGGAGGAATCGCCGCTTTTGATGAACGGCTGGCGCAGGAATTGATATGCGGCGGAAAAGAAGTGGAATTATGGACTTTTAGACTTCAAAACCCTTCTTTTCTATTCCCCGGAAAAACTCAGTTCTCTACCGGGCCTGCTCCCGAAGGGCTGACTGTCAGGCGCGTCGTACATTCCATAAACCCGTTCAACTGGATTTCCGTAGGGATGAAACTGAGAAAAGCGGAAGCGGCCGCTGTGGCGGGAACCATTGTGAAATTTTATGAAAAGATGGGTCGGAAGCCTTTACCGAAGGCATTATGGAAGAAAAGAAAAAATATTCGTGGGAAGGGATGTGCGGAGCAGTTAATGATTTGTATGAAAAGATATGCTGCCTGAAAAAGGAAAACTGTTGACGGGGAATCAGAATTTCACCCGTCTCGCAGAACTGTTGGATGATTCGGAATCGGGAAATTTGTTGGTAACGGGCCTGTTCGCCTCGGCACGCTCCTATGCATTGGCGGCCGGAATAGTCCGGGGATGTCATCTCGTGATTTTTCCCGACAGGGACAGTGCGGTGGAATGTGTTTCGGACCTGTATGTCCTGACGGGTGAAAAAGATGTCTTTTTTTTCCCGGCTGAGGATTCGAAGAGCACGGCCAAATCTGTAAAGAGCGCCACAGTGCAAGTTCAGCGCACTGCAGCATTAGGTGCGCTTTCTTCCTTTGTGGGGGGAGAATACGATGGAGAATTTGTCATCGTGGTAAGTTATCCCGATGCTCTCAAAGCCGAGGTGCCTACTGACCGGGCGATAGGCAGCAATACCTATACTGTCACCAAAGGGGAAAAAATATCGTTCGATTTTCTCAAGGAAATGTTGTTCTCCCTTGGTTTTGAAAGAGTAGATTATGTTTCCCAACCCGGTGAGTTCGCTGTAAGGGGAGGCTTGGTGGATGTATTCTCCTACAGTGACGACAAACCGTGCAGGATAGACTTTTTCGGGGATGAAGTCGAAAGCATCAGGATGTTCGATGTAAATACCCAGCGCTCTTTCGGAAGCATCGATGCAGTGACCGTTTTCCCGAACTTGTCCGGAAGAGATGCCGAGCGTATTCCTTTTATGGAATTTTTCCCTCAGGATGGAACGGTCTGGATGTGCGATTCGGATGACGTATCCAAGGTGGAGGGGATGCATAGGAAAATATGTCTGTCACAGTCCGCAAGGGGCTTCCGATATGACCAGCGCGTGGATTTCAATACTGCTCCCCAACCTTCATTCAATAAGAATTTTGACCTACTGTCAGAAAACTTGCGTGATTACAAGGCTTTGGGATATGAAATACACGTGATGAGTGAAAGCATTTCGCAAATCGAGCGCTTGAAAAGCATATTCACGACTCACGACATTAAAGTCTGTTTTGAAACATATACCATACAGTCCGGATTCATCGACAACGATGCCCGTATATGTCTATATACCGACCACCAGATTTTCGAGCGCTACAGGTATGTGAAATTGCGCCGCACCATCGAGAGAAGCGAAAGGATTTCAATGGATGAAATCAATGCCCTCAGGGAGGGGGATTTCATCGTTCATATCGACCACGGAGTGGGAAGATTCGGAGGTTTGGTGAAAAATGTGGTCAATGGCAGACAACAGGAGGCTGTCAAACTGATTTACAAGGATGGGGACATATTATTCGTCTCTCTTCATTCCCTGCACAAAATATCCAAGTACAGAAGCGCAGATTCCGGAGAGCCTAAAATCTACAAACTGGGGACAGGAGCGTGGAGTAATCTTAAGAACAAAACCAAGTCAAAAGTCCGTGACATCGCGGCCGATTTGGTTAAACTGTATTCGGAGAGGCGTGTGGCAGATGGCTTCGCTTTCTCTCAGGACAGTTATCTGATGCATGAACTGGAATCGAATTTTATGTATGAGGATACCCCGGACCAGCATCGTGCCATAGAACTTGTCAAGGGGGATATGGAGAAAAACTATCCGATGGACAGGCTTATCTGCGGGGATGTCGGTTTCGGGAA
>JAGHUZ010000091.1 GCA_018064575.1 Candidatus Minthomonas equi | reverse complement strand
GAGTTCGGCAACATTGTCAACGACCCTTCTATCCGGCGCATAGAGCTTTCCTCTCCCGCCAAGGGCAGATATATCAGGCTCGACGTCCTCGAACTGGTCGGTGACGGTGACGGATTCCAGAGCGTGGACAGCGATATCGAGGTTCTGTAAAGCAAAACAGATTCTATTTGGAAGAGAAAATTTTTCTATTCATCTTTGTATCCGTTATTTAATCTTATATGGGTCTATATTTACGCAGGAAGCTTGATAATGGAGCTGAGCTGGCTGTCTGGAAGATTACAGAATCAGAAGAGGATTTGCGCGAAATATGCGCTCCCGTCCCGAATGATGAATTGGAAGAATTAATGATTCTTCGAAATGAATCACGCAGGAAGGAAAAACTGGCGGTAAGAGCACTTATCAATGAACTTTATCCGGAGAAACTGTATCTCGGACATCACGATAACGGAAGGCCTTATCTTCAGAATTGTCTGACCGAAATAAGCATTTCACACTGTGACGACTATGCTGTTGTTCTGGTTCATCCGGAAGAATCGGTCGGCATAGACATAGAAAGACTGGACAGGGATTTCACTGCTGTGGAAAAGAAGGCTCTCTCCGAAGATGAGATAGAGGATTTGTCCGACGATTCAGATGACCATAAACTGCAGCTGGCCATCTACTGGTGCGCCAAAGAGGCTATTTACAAGAGAATGTCCAAGAATGGAGTGGACTTTGCTGAGCAGATAGAACTTGAAAAGTTCAATCCACACGACGAAGGTACTCTGGAAGCTACTTTCATCGACAAGGATGGGGAAGAAGAGAATTTTAAACTTAATTATTATATTTTTGATGACCATGTTATGGTTTGGCTTGTTGGTTAGTATTATGTTAGTACCTAAAAATGTACCCTCAGAATGGATGGCATACGAGTGTTTGAACTGGGCCGATGCTTATCCTTATGCACCTGAAGTGTCTTTCCGTGTATGGCACGACAGCAAGTGCTTCCACATCGAATTCAAAGTACGTGAGGAAAGCACGAAGGCTGAACAGTCTGAACTCGGTGCTGAAGTCCATCATGATTCCTGCGTGGAATGTTTCATTCAGCCCAAATCCGAGGACCCCCATTATTACAATTTTGAATGGAATGCGGCCGGTCGTCTGGCTATGGCCTGCCGGACAGGTCGCAGTGACCCGGAACCGGCTCCACTTGACGTTATTTCCAGTGTAAAGGGAGATTCTTCACTCGGAAGCGAACCTTTCCCGGAGAAAACTTTGGATGGACCCTGGACTCTTCACGTGGCCATTCCCATCACCGCCCTGTTCAATGCAAATCTCGAGAAGTGGGACGGACTCAAGTGCCGTATGAATTTCTACAAATGCGGTGACGGACTGAAGACCCCGCATTATATTACCTGGGCACCGATAAATACACCCAAGCCCGACTATCATCGTCCCGAATTTTTCAAGGAAGTCCAATTCGAATAACACCCATTTTATATGACGACAGTCCGATATTTGTTACTGGTGGCAGTCTCCGTTATGTTTATCGCCTGTTCTTCGTCTTTCGAAGTCCGGAATCTGACTTGCGAACTGTTGGAAGAACCGCTCGCCATTGATTCCTGCCAGCCGCATTTCAGTTGGAAAATCGTTTCCGACGAGTCTATGTCCCAGATGGCATACGAGATTCAGGTCGCATCATCACCTTCACTTCTGCTGGGCGGAGAAGCCGACCTCTGGAATTCCGGCAAGGTCGCTTCATCGGATCAGGTGATGGTTTCCTATGCGGGCAAACCACTCGCTTCCAGGCAGCAGTGCTGGTGGAGAGTGAGAGTGTGGAAATCCGATGAGGAAGTTTCCAAATGGAGTGAAGCCCGGCATTTCGGGATTGGAGTCATCGCCCCTGACACACTTGCCGGTGTATATATCGGAGCCGTTCCGGGCGAAGGTCGCTCCGCGCTTCTGCACAAGTCCTTCGATGTTTCAGACAAGGGGAATCAGGCCATATTGTATGTGAACTCCTTGGGTTACCACGAAGTATATATAAATGGAGAAAAGTTGTCTGATGCAGTCCTGACTCCGGCGGTTTCGGAATTGCGTAAGCATTCCCTGACAGTGGCATACGATGTCAGGGACTATCTCCGTGAAGGTGCGAATGAAATAGTGCTATGGACAGGGACCGGATGGTACAAGGAGGGAACCTTTGAGGCCAGGTATCCGGGGGCACTGGTGAAGGCTGAACTTGACCTGTTCGAAAATGACGGATATAAAACCGTGGTTTTCACCGATTCCTCTTGGGAAGGCAGATGGAGTGGTTATTCCGACACAGGAACGTGGTATCCGCATGAATTCGGAGGTGAAAGGATAGACGCCTCCATTGTCCCTGCCTCTATGGATAAGGGTACACTGGATGCTCTCGAATGGACTCCGGTCGATGTGGTGGCTGTAGATGGACTGAAAGTGACTCCGCAGACTTGCGAATTCTGTACTGTTCAGGAAGAAATAAGCCCTATATCGGTGGAATCCGCCGGTGATGGTATATGGCTGGTGGATTTCGGCCGCGTACTGAACGGTATGCTGGACATCAGTTTCCCGTCACAGCCTGCCGGTACTGAAATCAAGGTCAGTTTCACCGACCATAGGACAGCCGAAGGGGTGATGGAATTTACGGGAGACAATTATTACATCTCCTCGGGAGCCGCAGAAGGAGACCGCTTCCTCGACCGCTTCAACCATCACGTGTTCAGGTACATCAGAATCGAAAACCTTTCAGAAAAACCTATCGCTGACCATATCAGGGCCAGGAGGATGAGAACTGACTATGACGAAAGCGTATCTTTCGAATGCAGTGACCGGGATATGAATGACATATATGAGATGATTCGATATACTTTGGAAAACCTTGCATTCGATGGTTATATGGTCGATTGTGCCAATATTGAGCGTCTCGGATATGGAGGAGACGGGAATGCTTCGACTCTCACTCTACAGTCAATGTTCGATGTGGCTCCGCTATATGTGAACTGGCTCGAGGCCTGGAACGACTGCATCCACGAAGACGGAGGGCTGCCACATACGGCACCGGAACCGATAAGGGCTGGCGGCGGTCCTTACTGGTGCTCATTCATCGTTCAGGCTCCGTGGCGCACATATATGAGTTATGGTGACAGGCGGATGATGGAACGCTGCTATCCGACTATGAAACACTGGCTGGATTATGTCGATGCTTATACAGTTGACGGACTTCTCCACGAGTGGCCGGCGACAGACTACCGGCATTGGTATCTTGGCGACTGGGCGGCCCCTTTCAATACTTCCGTGAATGTTCAGGATCCGGAATCGATAGACTTGGTAAATAACTGCGCCTTGTGTCAGACATATCTCGACCTTGTAAGAATCGCAGACCTCATCGGCACTCCGGAAGAAAAGTCCGATTATCAGACGAGATATGATACGCTTGTCAAGAGAATCAATGAAGAGTTCTGGCATCCTGCCGACAGCACATACGGCACGGGCTCTCAGATAGATATGGTCTATCCTATGCTTGTAGGGGCCGCTCCTGTTGAAATCAGGCCAATGGTCAGGGAAAAACTCTTCGAACGGACAGCCGGGGAGTATGGCGGAAATCTCTGCACAGGTCTTGTCGGTGTACCTGTGATTACCGAGTGGGCCACTCTGGAAGGTGAGGCGGATTTCATATACGGAATGCTTAAGGAGGAAGACTATCCAGGTTATCTCTATATGTTGAGGAACGGAGCGACCGGTACCTGGGAGCATTGGAACGGAAAGAGAAGCCGTATGCATAATTGCTTCAACGGAATAGGCAGCTGGTTCATCCAAGCCCTTGGAGGGCTGATACCGACATCCCCCGCCTATAGGACAGTATCCATAAATCCCCAATTGCCGGAAGGCATCGAATGGGTTACACTGAAGAAAGAAACGCCTTACGGCCGCATCGATATCGAATGCAGAATGGTCGGAGATACAGGGAAACTCAAAGTATCAATCCCCATCGGTATCACTGCTGAAATAAAAGGGGAGCAGTATGGCTGCGGGCAGCACGAAATTATCTTTAAAACCCGGGAGCCTTGATTTCCAGTTCCGCACCATCTGGTGTGACCAGCAGTGCGCCTGCCTCGGGGCGGGCCAGATGTCCGATGACATCAAATTCCTGAAATTCCCGCCTGAAAACGTCGTGACAGGCTATGGGGATGGTGAACATAAGCCTGAAATCATCTCCTCCGTTCATAGCTGCAGTGATGGCATCGATGCTCAACTCTTCCGCCATTTCGAAAGTTTTGGATGAAATGGGCAGTTTGCTGATATAAATCTTGGCACCCAGTCCGCAGTTCGCTGTCAGGGTTTTTACCGCTGCAGCCAGCCCGTTGGTGACGAGGTAACCCTGTCCGGGATAAATACCTGTTTCGATGAAACGTTCGATGAGACCGGTTTTGATTTCGGGAGACAGGTACTGGCCGACGACATACTTGTATTTGGTGAGGTCAGGCTGTTTCCCCGAGCCGTTGAATGCCACTTTTTCACGTTCCAGAACGTGGTAGCCCATATAGGCTGCTCCCAAATTCCCGGAAACTACTATCAAATCCATATTTTTTGGAGCTTCCGTTTTCGCGATAACGGCTTTCTTCTGAGTGCCGGTAGCCGTCAGGGAAATGACCAGCCCCGTTGAGGACGGAATAAGGTCAAGCCCCAGATGCTTGATAGAATGTTCTTTGGCAGCAGCAGTCATACCTTCCCACAGGTCCCGGATGTCTTCGAACGAAAATCTGTTCGATATGCCTATGATAATCTGGAGTGAGGATGGATTTCTGAATGAAGTATAAATCTCTCCGATAACGAAAAGGGCCGCTTTGTATCCCAAATGCTTCAAGGGGGTATAAGTAAGGTCGAAATTGACTCCTTCCAACATCACTTTATGGGAAACGACGGCTTCCCCCTTTTCTACGTTTATGACTGTTTCGTTTTTGGATCCGCATCCCTCAAATAGAGATGCAAGTGCATTCTGCTTCCCGATGGTCGAGAATTCCGTTGGCTTTTTATTCTTTGGCATATTATTTTATAATCGAATTAATGACTTGACATCCATTCGGACAATATACCGATTATTTCTTCCTTGACGGTATCATCGAATGTATTGATTCTGGCTCTGTGACTGCCACCGGGATGTATGAAAAACCTGATATTTTCGTGATGGGGGTCAGCTGGCATTACCGATGACCACGGGTCGTACTGACCGTAAATGAAAAGCATTCTGGCATCTGTAGTCTTTATGAAGCCGCTGACCTTGTCATAGAGGTAGGAATCAAACTCGAAATCGCATCCTTCAGGCAGGAAAAGCCGTTTCAGATATCCCTTGGTGGATTTGACGTGCAGCCATTTTTTCAAGGGGCGGGTATCATAACCGTAGTAACCGAGTTCCTTGGCAGCCTGAACATAGAAGGGAGTGGTATCGCATTCTTTCACGAAGTAATCTGCTCCGGCGACCTTCATCAGGTATTCAAATTTTTTGTCGGCGGAAACTCCTTCAGCGGGAATGGATGCTACACGCGTGCCCCACTGCCAGAACGCGAAGGGAAATTCCAATACGCAGTAGTCGAGCACCTCATCGATGGGGATGTTGAATTCCAGGGAATCAGCCCTTGCCAGTGAATCAAGCATCGGTTCGAATATCTCCCTGTTCTTCAGGATTTCCTTCTGGAACTCCAACACTTTTTTCCTGTCCTCTGCGCTACCGCAATATCCGCTTATGAAGGGCTCGTGTCTTCCATCCTCCACGGCGCTGCACACTGGTCCGACATACGGCACACTGAAATCCACGTCATCGGGGAAATACGCACGGTAAATCATCGTATTCTGGCCGCCTTTGCTGATGCCGGTGCTTATCCATTTCCCGTGATACACATTCTTGAGAGCCGTTACTATGGAATGCAGGTCTTCCGCCTCTTGTTCGCCGGTCAAAAATTCCCAGTTCACCTTGGAATACGGAACACCGGGATAAGGTGTGGACTCCAGAAAATAGCGGTGCTCGACCACTATGTCATTAGTGTTGAACAAAGCGGATATTTCGTCCCGATACCCTTTCCTGTAGGCGAAACCGGCGCCATAGCCCTGACACACCACTACGGATGCGCTGTCCGGATGTATGTTCCCGACCACGACTCTCTGGGTAAAAGTCCCACTCTGAGGATTATGGTGGTCTATGGGCTGTACGAACTTCAGTTCATATTTTTCAGGAAAAGTGGAACTTTCCAGAACCTTGACTTCTGCCACCTGCGGCAGCGATGCAAATACATCGGCCATACTCTGGGCAGTGGCCGAAATGACACTGCATAACAGCAGTATCGGAATCCAAATCTCTCTCATACGACAAAGATAAGAAAAAAGAATCGCTATATTTGCATTCAGCCAAGAAACTGTATGCTCCCTCATTTCAAAACAGCTTCTTAATCATTCCGAAGATCTTCAATTTTATGAACAGAACCATTTTGATAGCGATGGCAGCCATTATCGCAGGCTGTACTGCAGTAGAGGAAACCGATTTCACTTCCTATGTGGATACATCTATCGGAACGGGTGGCCACGGTCACGTATTCGTGGGTGCCAATGTTCCGTTCGGAGCTGTCCAACTCGGCCCGACCAGTGTACCTGATACCTGGGACTGGTGTTCGGGATATCATATCAGCGATTCTACCGTCATAGGTTTTTCGCATACTCACCTGAGCGGCACAGGAATCGGTGATTTGTTCGACATCACCGTTCTGCCCGTTACCGCTCCCGTGAAAGATTTTTCCCGTGCAGGAATGGCTGATGAAGCCGACCGCAGCAGGGAAATCAGTGAACCCGGCTACTACAGCGTTCCCTTGAAAAGAAGTGGTGTTACGGCTGAACTGACGGCTACTGAGCGGGTGGGTTATCACAAGTACGCTTTCCCTGCAGGATGCGCTGATGCCGCCCTTGTCTTTGACCTTGAGAACGGAGGGTATTGGGATAAAGTGACCTCCGATAATCTGACCGTCATCGACAACACACATATAGAGGGTTTCCGCTTTTCTGAAGGCTGGGCTGATAAGCAGAAGATATGGTTCCGTGCGGAATTCTCCACCCCTTTCGAAGCTTGTACCGAAGCGGCTCCCCATCACTGGCTGCTGAAATTTCCCAATGCGGGGTCAGTGGAAATGAAAGTTGCTGTTTCTCCCGTTTCCTGTGAAGCTGCTGCCGCCAATATGGCAGCTGAACTCCCGGGCTGGGATTTCAAGGCCACAAAGGCAGCGGCCAAGGCAGCCTGGAACAGGGAACTGGGTAAAGTGGAAATCAAGACACGCGATGAAGCGGCGCGCAAAGTCTTCTACACGGCCCTCTATCACTCTATGATAGCCCCTTCGCTGTTCAGCGACACGGGAGCTCCTGTCCGTTATACCACATTTTCACTTTGGGACACATACCGTGCCCAGATGCCCCTTTATACCATCATTCACTCCGAAAAAGAGAATGACATTATTAACTCTTTCCTCGATATTTACGCGAAGCAAGGCAAACTGCCTGTGTGGCATCTGATGGGCTGCGAGACAGACTGTATGGTGGGGAATCCGGGTATTCCCGTGGCAGCCGACGCCATACTGAAGGGCTTTGACGGCTTCGACACGGAAGCGCTCTACGAGGCGATGAAGACTTCCGCTATGCGCCCGGACAGAGGACAGGACCTGCGTATGAAATACGGATATATTCCCTCCGATCTTTTCAATGAATCGGTAGCATATGATATGGAGTACGCACTTGCGGACTGGGCGCTGGCCCTGGTCGCGAAGAAACTCGGCAGGGATGAGGATTATGAGTATTTTTACGGGAGAAGCCAGTCGTACAGACGCCATTTTGACCCGGAAACCGCATTTATGCGCGGAGTTGACAGCAAGGGAAAGTTCCGTGAGCCGTTCAACCCCTATCTTTCCAATCACCGTTCCGATGATTACTGCGAGGGTAATGCCTGGCAGTACACCTGGCTGGTGCCTCACGACTTCAACGGACTGGCGGAATGCTTCGCGGCCACAGCTGATGCTGACAGTGGCTCCGGCACTTATATTGACAGCAAAAAGCCCGGACGCGATGCTCTGGTGAAGAATCTGGACAAGCTTTTCAGTGCGAAGGAGGAACTGGAAGGGGAATTCGTTTCCAATGATATATCCGGGATGATAGGGCAGTACGCCCACGGCAACGAACCCAGCCATCATATCGTGTATTTCTACACTATGGCGGGAAAGCCCTGGAAAACTGCCGACCTCGTAAGGAAAATATGCGCAGAACAGTATTTCACAGCCCCCGACGGACTTTCCGGGAATGAGGACGTAGGGCAGATGAGCGCCTGGTATATACTTTCTTCGATGGGATTCTATCAGGTGGAACCTGCGGGAGGACGCTACTGGTTCGGTTCCCCCCTCTTCGATGAAGTCACCATCCATATAGCCGGGGGCAAGGATTTCAAAATCGTGGCTGAAGGCAATTCAGATACCTGTCGCTATATTCAGAGAATCTACCTCAACGGGAAACCTTATACGAAACCCTTCATTGATTACAGGGACATAATGGCAGGAGGTGAACTCCGTATCGTAATGGGGGACAGCCATAAACTGTGGTACTGTGCCGATGAACCTCAGGAGTACGTCTGCAAGCGTCCCGCACCGGAAGCGAGACTGTTCACCAACCCTGTAATCGAACAGAAGATACGGGAGGTGCAGTCCCTGCTTGTGAATCAGCGTCTGGCCTGGATGTTCTCAAACTGTTTTCCGAATACTCTTGATACCACGGTGCATTTCTATGAGGATGACGGGAACGGTAATCCCGACACCTTCATCTATACCGGTGACATTCACGCGATGTGGCTCAGGGACAGCGGAGCTCAGGTATGGCCGTATCTTCTCTTTTCTGATCATTAACAGATCCCCCGTATGCTGGAAGGAACCATACGCAGGCAGTTCAAGTGCCTCTGCATAGACCCCTTTGCCAATGCGTTCAACTATGGTCCGACAGGTTCCGAATGGATATCTGACAATACCGAGATGAAGCCCGAACTTCACGAGCGCAAATGGGAAATAGACTCCGCCTGCTATCCCATCCGTCTGGCCTATGAATATTGGAAGAAGACGGGAGATTCGTCCGTTTTCGATTCTGTCTGGCTTGAGGCCATCGGAAAAGTTCTGGCCACTTTCCGTGACCAGCAGCGCAAAGAGGGCAAGGGCTCTTATTATTTCACCAGAGTGTGTGACGCGCAGTATGATATGAAATGCAATTACGGTTACGGTAATCCCGTAAATCCCGTCGGACTTATCGCATCCGCATTCAGACCGTCCGATGATGCCACCATATTCGATTTTCTCGTACCGTCGAATTTCTTCGCCGTGACAAGCCTTCGCAAGGCCGCTGAGATTCTTGAAACGGTTAATGGCAATTCCGCCCTTGCAGGCGAATGCCGTGCACTGGCTGATGAGGTGGAGGATGCGCTTTACAAGTATGCAGTCGTGAACCACCCCGAATTCGGAAGAATATTCGCATACGAAGTGGACGGTTTCGGCAATGCACTGCTCAGCGATGATTCCAACGTGCCGTCGCTGCTCGCTATGGCATATCTCGGAGACATTGATATCAATGATGAAATATATCAGAACACCAGGAATTTTGTCCTGAGTTCCAGCAATCCCTATCGTTTCGAAGGTGCTGCCGGTGCAGGTATCGGCGGTCCGCATATCGGTCCCGACTATATCTGGCCTATGAGTATAATGATGCGGGCGTTCACTTCCACTTCCGACAGTGAGATTCAGGACTGCATAATGCAGTTGATGACCACCGATGCCGGTACCGGCTTTATGCACGAGGCGTTTCACGTGGATGATCCGGCGCACTATACGCGTGACTGGTTCGCCTGGCAGAATACCTTGTTCGGAGAACTGATTCTCAAGCTCATAGATGACGGAAAAGTCGGTCTGCTGGATATTATCTGATACCTTTCGTTCACCGGCGGAAGCGATATGAAGACAGGAATCATATTTGAGCGTTGCTGCATTAATGCGTTGCAAGTCAGAAAGGATGGATAAATTTTAATATATTTGCATAATATGGGTTTGAAGGTTACAAATAAAACCAAGGGCAATTTGCAGATTAAGATGACTCTTTTCGTCACCTCTGCGGTTTTATTGGTGTCCGCTGTCGCTCTGTCCATAATTTCAGGTCACGTGAGTGATAATTATGAGAGTATGCTGCAGGAAAGATTGGATGATGATATTACCGCCATTTCACGCATTATGGAGCAGCGGTTGCTCAGGGTGGAGGAATCAACTGCCGTAATAGCCAATCTTGCATCCCAACAGATAGGAGGCAGGCAGGAAATAGACTCCATATTGTGCCGTGGATTGAATGCATTTAATGATATACTGGGAGTTTCGATGATTTTCAAGAGGGGGTGGATTCCTGAAGTTGAAGGCTATTATGAACGTTTTGCTTATTATAATGATGACGATGAGATAAAACTGAAAACATATATCAATGGAGATGAATTGGATACTGATCCGGATTGGGTATGGTGTTATCAGGATGGGCGGTCGTTTTGGAGCGACATCGACACTGATTACTTGAGCGAGCATAATGAAATCTGTTTCTTTGTTCCGCTTGTCGATAAATTTGACCATCGTATCGGTGTGGTATATTCCAGTGTTCTGGCAAGTTATTTCACTTCTTTTGTAACCGTATACAAGGCCTGGGAAGATTTTGATATAACGATTATGAAGGCGTATGGAACGATTGTCGTTCCTCCTGACGAGTATATCCTGAATCTTCCTGCCGAACGTTTGTTGAAACAGGAATGCATTATCGACAATATCGGGTGGAAAGTCATACTTTCGGCTGACAGAGAAATCATAGACAGGAAAGTCAACAGGGCTCTTGTTTCGATGATGTTGCTGATAGTCCTGATGTTTGTAGTGATTACTATGACCATCAAGTACACTGTCCGATTCGTAGCCAAGCCGTTTATGGAGGAGCAGCAGCGGATAGAGAGGGAAAAGGCGGTTATGGACAATGAGATGCAACTGGCGGCAAGTGCGCAGAACGAACTGATTCCGCATACTGTACCTCCCTTTCCGGACAGAAAGGGGATAGATATTTCGGCTTGTCTTCGCCCTGCCCGCAAAGTCGGGGGAGACCTCTATGATTATTTCATCAGCGGAGACAAATTATACTTCTGCATAGGTGATGTAAGTGGAAAGGGTTTGCAGGGGTCATTGTTTATGTCTGCGACTCATTATCTTTTCCGCAGTGTGGTGACTGGGATATCTGTGGGTGATGCCGCGAGGCAGATGAATAATTCACTCTGTACCGATAATGCACAGTGCCGCTTCGTCACTTTCTGGATGGGATGTCTTGATTTGGTCAGTGGAGTGTTACAATATATCAATGCCGGACACGATTCCCCTTTTCTGATTCGGGACGGGAAGGTGGATTCCCTGCCCCTTTCGGAGGATATGCCTTTCGGGGTATTGGAGGAAACGGAATACGTTCAGCAATCCGTCACATTGATGCCCGGGGACAGTATTTTCTTATATACGGACGGAGTGACTGAAGCAATGAATGCCGATGGACACGAATTTGGTAAGGAAAAACTGTTGGAGGCGGTGGCTGGTGTCGCTGGAGAAAATGTGCACAAACTTATCGAGGAAGTGCTTTTCAGTGTTAAACGGCATTCGGATGGAACGGAGCAGAGTGACGATATTACTATGCTTTGTCTGAAATTCATAAAGAAAGAAACAAAACGACAATAAAATTATGGAAATCAAAATTCAAAACAATTCAGAGAACGTAACAGTTTCGTTTATTGGGAGTTTCGATACATTGGCCGCAGAACAGGCAGAACCTTCAGTGAAGGAACTCGAATCTCTGGCTTCAAAGCCGATGATTATCGATTGTGATAAGCTTGATTACGTCGCCAGTTCAGGTCTGCGTGTATTCCTGCGCCTGCGCAAGGCCACTGCGGCTCAAGGACAGCAGATTACCCTGCAGAATGTAGGCGGGAATGTTATGGAAGTGCTCAAAGTTACCCATTTTGACAGGATGTTTATAATTAAATAGGCTTACGGGATATAATATATCGAGCGTATGAGCGTAAAAATTTCCCCGATTACTTGTGCCCAGCAAGGGGTGTATATTGACTGTGTCATAGAACCGGAGAATCTCCGTTACAATAACCCGAAAATAGTGTCTTTTCCTGCCTCCGTTTCGCCTGAGGATGTGGCTGACGCGGTGAGAAGTGTATTTAAGTGCCATCCGGCACTTTTTTCGCATTTTGAGGAGAGGGACGGTCGCACTATGCAGGTTTATGACGACGGATGTGACGCGGAGCTTATGGTCACGACTGTGGCTGATGGGGACCTGGAGGAGGCGAAGAAGGCTTTTGTCAGAGTTTTCGACATCGGGCGGGGTCCGCTGTACAGAGTTGAAGTCCTGAGCACGCCATCTGGAGTGGTGCTGCTTATGGATTTCCATCATCTTGTCTATGACGGCGTTTCCCTGAATATTCTGATGAACGAAATCTGTTCCGCCATCGAAGGTACAGGTCCTTCCCCTGAACCGCATTCGTATGCGGAATTTGCGGAAGCTCAGCAAAGGGGCATATCAGAGCACAAGGCATACTATGACAAGTTACTGGGCGGTGGAATCACATCAACGCAGTTCCCCGCTGATTTGAGTGGTGAAAACGGCACTCACAAGGAACACAGGCAGTTCGTCAGTGCCCCTGACCTGATGTCCAGGGCAAAGGCGTTGGGCACGGCACCGTCCGCATTGTTTATGGCGGCGGCATTCTATACTCTCAGCCGCTATGCAAATACCAAGGAATTATGTATAACGACCATCAGCAACGGTCGCCTCAATCCGCTGACTGAGGGAGTTGTGGGTATGTTCGTCTCGACCCTGCCTCTCGTAAGCAGGATTGGAGATGTAAGCGTGCTTCAGTTTATTCACGACACCCGTCGGGGTTTTCAAGATGCCCGTCAGCACGAGGAATATCCACTTGCGTCCCTTGCAAATGACTACGGAATCGAGCAGCACGTCCGCTTTGTGTATCAGTATGGGACGTTAGGCAATACCTTTGATGTGCACGGTGCGAAGGTGAAGGCGGATGCCCTGCGCATGAACAGTCATTCCTTCCCGTTCACCATCACTGTTCACAATGTCGATGGCAGCCCCGCCATCGTAATCAATTATGATACGGCGAGATATTCTGCAGATCTGGTTAGCCGTTTCGCCGAGTCTATGGATGCTGTTATCTCCAGTTTCCTTGAAAATCCGCAGGCCCCTCTGCTCTCCGTATCAATAATGAGCGAACGTCAGAAAGAGGAAGTCGCGTCTTTGCGCCAGACCTGCCTTGACTCTTCCGCTGTACGTTTCCCCCTATTTCACAATAGCATTGAATATTGGGCGGAAAAGACTCCCGACGCTACGGCTGTCATTGCTTGCAATGAGACATTGACCTATCGTCAGTTTAACAGGAAGGCGAACATCCTTGCGCATTCCCTCATAGAGAAGGGTGTGCAGCCGGGAGACCGTGTCTGCCTGCTGCTTCCCCGCAGGAGCTGGCACTTGATAGCGATGTTCGGCGTAATGAAGACAGGGGCGGCATACATTCCCTGCGACCCTGATTATCCTGTGGAGCGCATTAAACTCATAACAGAAGACAGCCACGCACGCTTTATTATCACTACTGCGGGCAAGATGGCCGAATATGGTGACCGTGCCCTCGATGTCGAAGAACTGCTCGCTACGGCTGATACTGCCGCGAACGTTGCGAATCCAGGCATCGCCCAGAGCAGCGATTCACTGGCATATCTCATTTACACTTCCGGTTCCACGGGACGCCCGAAAGGCGTGATGCTCCATCACACCGGCATCTGCAATTACCTCACTGACCACGAGGAAAACAGGCATTTCCACGCGCTGGTGAGCCGGTGCAGGACGATGCTGTGCATCACGACCGTGAGCTTTGACCTCTCACTCAAGGAAATCGGGGCATCCCTGTTCAACGGAATGACTCTCGTCTTCGCCGATGAGGCGCAGGTGAATGACCCGCAGGCTTTGGCCGACCTTATGCTTGAAACCGGCGTGGATGCTTTCAGCGGCACACCTTCCCGTCTGAAGATGTTCCTTGATCTGCCCGATTTCCAAAAGGCATTCGCCAGGTGCCGGTTCATCGTGCTTGGCGGAGAGAAGTATCCGGAGACACTTCTGCCTCAAGTGAAGGTGCTGGCTCCCGATGCACGGCTCTTCAATACCTATGGACCGACCGAAATCAGCGTGAGCTGTAATGGCAAGGAACTGACCGATTCCGAACGCATTACCATCGGACGACCGCTGCTGAACGTCAAGGAATATGTCGTGGACAGCGATTTGAACGAACTGCCCGTCGGAGTTACGGGAGAACTTCTAATCGGCGGTCTCGGTGTGGCTGCGGGCTACAACGACCTGCCCGACAAGACAGCGGAGGCATTCATCGATTATGAAGGCGAACGATGCTATAAATCCGGCGACTATGCATATTGGAATCCTGACGGAGACGTCGTAATCCTCGGCCGCAAGGACCATCAGATTAAACTCAACGGACTGCGTATCGAGCTTGGTGAGGTGGAGGCGGTACTGAACAGGCAGCCTCAGGTCAAGGAGGGCGTCGCGATGATTAAAAGCGTTGACGGGCACGACCATCTTGTGGCCTACTTTGTCCCCGCCTCCGGTCCCGAACCCGGCCCCGGACTCGTGGAAAAGCTTCAGGAGCAGATGGGCAGAAGCCTTACCCACTATATGGTTCCCACGATTTTCGTAGAACTTGAGAAAATGCCGGTTTCCCCCAATGGAAAGACCGACCTCAAGGCTCTGCCGGAGCCTTCCACGGAACTCGCGGAATCAGAAAAGACAATGCCGGAAACCGAGGACGAACAGACCCTCTGCGATATCGTGGCCGAGATAGTCGGCAACAGCAATTTCGGTACCACCACGAATCTTATCAGTGCCGGTCTGACATCGTTGCTTGCCATCCGCCTGTCCATTTTTGTAAGCGGCAGAATGAACGCCACCCTTCCCGTACGTGATATTCTCCGGTATCCCACTATCAGGGATTTTGCCGCAAGGCTGCAGAGAGAGGAGGAAACTATGGAGATGGCTGCGGTGAAGCGTTCCGCCCCTCTGTCATTCTCCCAACTGGGCATCTATTCGGAGTGCGCGGCCAATCCTGATGACATCCAATACAACATACCGGTATGTCTGACAATGCCGCAGGGCATCACCGCTTCCCGGCTGAAATCTGCCGTTATCAATGTGCTGGAGGCACATCCGTACATCAATATGCATTTCCGGAGCGATGACGACGGAGAGACTTATCAGTGCCCTATGGAGGACTTCATCCCCCGTATTCCCGAAGTGAGGCTTTCCGAACAGGAACTTGAGAGCCGCAAGAGAGACTTTGTGCGCCCCTTTGCGCTGCAGGAAGGTCCTCTTTATCGCTTCGAAATCGTTGAAACTCCATCGGCGGTACATCTGCTTGCCGACTTCCATCACCTTGTAATGGATGGCGCTTCGCTGGACATATTCTACAGGCAGTTGTGTCAGGCGCTTGACGGAAAGAGTCCTGAGAAAGAAAAATACGACTACTATCAGTTCGTAGCCGCACAGAAGACGGACAGTTCCACGGAGCAGTTCTTCGCGGAGCAGCTCGGACGCATCGAGGAGGCATCAGCCCTTCTGCCGGACCGGTATGACGGTGATGACAGCCACAGTCAGGGAGAACTGACACGTTCTACGAATCTTCAGGCCATACAGCTCAAGTGCAAGGAACTTGGCATCACACCGGCATCGCTTTATCTGGCTGCCGTTATGATAGCCGTCAGCAAATACACGGCGGAAGAGACGGTCGGAATCTGTACGATTTCCAATGGCAGAAGCCATCTCAAACTGGCCGGCACCTTCGGGATGTTCGTCAATACCTTGCCTCTGGTCGGTGACATTGACCCTGAAATGCCGGTGGATGAATTTTTGCGCCGGACCGCGGGAAACTTCGTCGATACTCTTGCGAACGAGGATTATCCCTTCGGCCGTATAGTGGAGAAATTCGGCTATGCAGCCAACATAATGTTTGCCTACCAGGTAGGCGTGCTTGGCAGATATTCCTGCGGCAGCGGAGAAATCGGGATGCAGAAGCTCGAACTCAAGAAGGCCAAGTTCCCTGTAGCCGTATTCATAGAGGGCAGCCTTAAGGATGGCGGCACCATCAAGGTGCAGTATGATGAAAGTCTCTTCTCGGAAAATATGATGAAGGGCTTTGCAGATGCCATCGACCACGTCGTTTCCCAACTGCTGGTGCAGGACAGGATAGGAAATGTGAGCATTTGTAACGGTAATATGATTTCTCTGCTGGACTCATTCAATGTCAAGAGTAATCCAGTGTCCGCCGGGGATGCTGCCGGTGAAACGGTGCTGTCCTTGTTCCTGAAAGCTGTGGAACAGTATCCGGAAAACATAGCCGGAGTATTTAAAGACAAGGAGTACAGCTATCGGGAACTGAATGAGCTCACCGATAGAATCGGAAGCCTGATTTACGGCAAGGTGAAGGACTGCGGCAAGGACGAGCCCGTCGTGTCCATACTCATTCCGAGGAATGAATATATCTTCATCCTTCCTCTGGCAGCGATGAAGGCCGGCTGCGCATATCAGCCCCTCGATTCGAGCTACCCGAAGGAGCGGCTGAACTTTATGGTGAAGGACGCAGATGCCGCCCTGCTCATAGCCGACTCCGGACTCCGGGGACTGATAGACGGGTATGACGGGGAGGTGGTTCTGACCGATGCGCTTGCAGATATCCCTGTGCAGGAGATTCCGGCAGATTCGCTTACACCTCAAAGCCTTTTCATCCTGCTCTATACTTCCGGTTCCACGGGTGTACCGAAGGGCGTGATGCTGGAGCATCAGAACCTTGTCGCCTTCGTCAGATGGTATCTCCGTTATTATGACCTCAAACCGAAGCATAAGGTGGCGGCCTATGCTTCATTCGGCTGTGACGCCAATATGATGGATATGTATTCTGCACTTACGTGCGGTGCCGCAGTCCACGTTATCGCCGAGGAAATACGTCTCGACCTTGTGGCGCTCAACGATTATTTTGAAGCCAACGGTATCACTCACAGTTTTATTACGACACAGGTGGGCGTGCAGTTCCTGCAGAATGCTGAGAATCATTCGCTCAGGCATCTCAGTGTAGGCGGAGAAAAACTTGTCAGCGTGAATCCGCCTGTCGGATACACCTTCCACAACGGTTACGGCCCTACTGAATGTACCATTTTCTCGACGACCCTGCCTGTCTTGAAGAAGGAACCGAACATTCCTATCGGCAAGCCGACGGATATGCTTGACTGCTATGTCGTGGACAAGCAGATGCACCGTCTGCCTGTCGGCGCTGCAGGAGAACTCATCATTGTGGGCAAACAGGTCGGCCGCGGCTACCTTAACCGTCCGGACAAGACGGCGGAAGTGTTCTTCACGATGAACGGAGAGCGTGCATACCATAGCGGTGACATCGTTCGCTACCGTCAGGACGGCAATATAGAGTTTGTGGGCCGCAAGGATGGCCAGGTGAAGATACGCGGTTTCCGTATAGAACTCAAGGAAGTCGAGGCTGTGATACGTGAATTCGGAGATATCAGGGACGTGACAGTCCAGGCGTTCGATGACTCTAATGGTGGAAAATTCATTGCCGCCTATGTGGTCAGCGGCTCTGAGGTGGACATTAAAGCCTTGAATGATTTCATCCTTGACCGGAAGCCGCCTTATATGGTTCCCGCCGTCACGATGCAGATAGACAGGATTCCACTCAACGTGAACCAGAAGGTGGACCGGAAGGCACTTCCGAAGCCCGAGCCTGAAGCCGGTGTTTCAACCGGCAATGCCGCGGCTGCGCCCCTCAATGCGCTGGAAACGGAGCTCAAGTCTGTCATCGCTTCGGTGGTTAACACGGAAGACTTCTCAATCACGGATGTGCTCGCTTATGT
>JAGHUZ010000238.1 GCA_018064575.1 Candidatus Minthomonas equi | reverse complement strand
ATACTGATAATTAATCTTTTCATTTGCATTTATTTTTAAGGTTATTTTATTACTGTCACTCCTTCCGGTGCCTGCACATCTGTTACGATTTTCCCTTCAGATGTACGTCGCACCTTTACGAGCACTGGCCCCAATGGTGTGGGGAATGTTCCTTCCGCCCACTTGAGATCCCCCAAATGCGGTTGAACCTTGATTTTCCGGCATCCCGGCTCCAGAATTTCGACACCGAGCACGTGGCGCGTCATCCAGGGCGTTGGACCTGAAGCCCATCCGTGACACAGACTATGTCTATAGGATTTATAGCAATAGTCTCCGAAATCACGATGTATGTCCGTTTTGCCTTCCGGGGTAAATTCATCTATCCTGGCTGCGTTTTTCGCCCAATCAAGATTAAAATCTTCCCAGAAAGTCGTGGCGCCCAAATCGAGCATTCCACCCCAGAATTCTCTGATGATGTCCAATGCCGTCTGATACTGTCCCGCCGCAGCCAGAGCCTCCAGCATATAGTACCCGTAGAACGTGGAGAAACCCTTCGCACCTCCTACAGAGATTACCTCATTGCAAGCCGTCTCAGCAGGCATCATTCCTGCCATTGCCATCAATGCCGCAGCCTGCTTCAAACCATTATGAGGCAACACTTTCTTTTCAAGGCGTTTTTGTATTTCACGACACTTGCACCTGACACCCTCTTCTCCCAGTATATCACAAAGAACAGCTCCGCGCTTCAAAGCAAGTGAGAGCAGTGCACGATATCCGGCCGACACACCGTCAACGTTCGGAGATGAAGGCCAGTCCAGAAAACGCCAGTCGGCCAAATGCTCGGAACCATCTTCCTCCACACATTCGTCTATCCGGTCAATGAGTCCTGTGATGTAATCCCGATGTTTGGCAAGATATGCCCTATTACCGTTATGCATATACCAGTCATGCATAATGATAAGGTACCACATCGAATATGCACTCATACCGTTAAGCCAGTTCGGGAGAGGATATTGTTCACAAGCCAGGTCTATACTCCTGTCGATAACGTCATTATATCCGAAAACGGCCATAACCGCAGCCATTTCCGGATGCATATCACCAAGCCATATCAGACGGTCACGTTTTATTCCGTCCCATATGTATTCCTGCATATTCAAATGAACAGTCCAGGCTCCGGTCTGCCATATCTCATTAAGTCTTTCATCACTGCATCTGAACGATCCGACCTGCGGAATGTCGCGGTAGCGGAGAATGGCAGTCACCTCTCTGAGATTCAGCACTGCATCCTTATCAAGCAAATCTATTCTCACGAATCTGAAACCGGTATTTCCCAGTTCAATAGAACCGTCACGCGGGATGGTGATAACAAAATCGCGCATAGCGTGGTCGTTTGTGGAATGTCCCATAACCCACGCCGTATCCACAGGTTCGCTGCACGTCTCCGATACAGACTCCCCGAATCTGATTCTCACAAGTCGCGGTCGTCCGCCACCCATCACCATCTTCAATCCGCCGTGAAGTTCCTTTCCGAAATCCAGCAGAACGGAAGCGGTATCGTTCCCCGAAGAAAGAAGTGTACAGTATTTGTGCTGCGCAACATCTGACTGTCCGTTACCTTCGACCAGCAGAATATCCGAATCCGATACACTGCCCGATGTCCACACTATTCTTTCAGGGCTAATGAAAGCCCTGTCCATAATATCTTTCCTCATGCCGACGGCATAGGAACACACATTAATCATCAGCAAAAGAACTGATATCGCTGTAAAACGTTTCATTGCAGACAATTCTTATTTTCCAAAATTCCGGCTTGCAAAAGGAAGCGCGATTCGCAATGCCTGATGCCAATATTCCCAGTTATGAACACCATTACGGACACGCAATTCATCCTTAATCCCCTTTTCCCGCATTTTCATATGCATATCCATTGTGCTTTGAAGCAGAAAATCGTCATCTCCGCAGTCGAAGAACCAGGCCACGCTGCGAAGGGATTCGACAGTCTCGGCATCGGCGCGGTCCAGAAAGTCCAGGGCGGAATTATCGGAAACCGATTTACACACTATATATAATTTATCCTTGGTGCTCCCGTCCGACCCCACCTGATTTGTTTTATTCTCCAGCCACGCGCTCATAGCATAGCAGCTCGAAAACATATCCGGATGCCTTTGGCAATACACCGTCGAGCCGCCTCCACCCATCGAAAGACCCATAATCGCCCTATGTGCCTTATCTCCGATGCCGCGGTATTTCTTCTCTACCGAAGGTATCAGTTCCCGGAAGAAAAAATCTTCGTAATTCCAATTTTCGACATTGAAATACCCGCACTGCACATTGCGGACATCACTATCACCTGCCTGCGGCATAATTATCACCATTTCATCCGCTTCACCGGAAGCAATGAGTTCGTCCGCCACCAATTCCATCCGTCCCCACTCCTTCCATCTGGTATGATTGTCACTCAGACCATGCAGAAGATACACCACAGGATAGGATTTATCACATTCGTCAAATCCATCCGGAAGATAAACATTGAACATAATTTTCGAATCGAGAATTTTGCTAGACAAACTGTCGGTAACCACTTTTCCGGCATTTACCTGAACGGATATCCACAAAATAGAGAAAATCAGCAGCAGTTTCTTCATATGCAAATCTATTTGAACTTGCGAATTTAACTATCTTTTTCCCTAGTACCATCAGGCAATTCCACCAAATAATCAAAAAGATATTAACAAAAACAGGCAATAATCGACAAAAAAACTTTTTCATATCAGTTTTTGTATATCTTTGCAAATTAGTAAACGGTTATACTAATTGTATTGAAATGAGAAAACTTTTAAGCCTGATGGCATTCTGTTCACTGTTATGCCTGCAATTGGGTGCTGAGACCACAGATGCTAACATTTCCTCAGAAGCGGGAAGAAAAACGGAAAAAAGCAAAAAGGTCGAGATTGATGCCAATGGAAACAAAATCAAAAAAGGATGGAATTTCGGTGTACTGCCCTGTATAGCTTACGATGCCGACAAAGGATTCCAATATGGAGCATTAATCAATCTTTATGATTATGGCGATGGCAAAAACTATCCGGAATACCGCCATTCACTCTATGCCGAGGCTTCATACACCACGAAGAAAAACGGAAACTTCCGCCTGTATTACAATTCCAGTTACTTGATTCCAAAACATTGGGTCGCCTTCGACATTTCATATCTGCCCGATGCTATGATGGATTTCTATGGATTCAACGGAAGACAAAGCGTATATAACTGGCAGTGGGCTGATGACAAGAAGGGTGAATCCGATTATATGACCAGAGCCTTCTACAAGAGAAAATCGAATCTGTTCAGAACATCCGCTGATATTTCCGGAACTATCACCGGTAAGTTGAAATGGATCGCCGGCATCGGTGTGCTGGGATTTATCAACTCCGATGTCGATATAGAAAAAGCAGATTTACCTACTGACCAGACCGAGTTATACAAACTTTACAAGGAATGGGGGCTCATCAGCACAGCGGAAGACAAGGGAGGATGGCATCCATTCGTCAGGGCCGGTGTGAAATTCGACAGCCGCAATGTAATCACCAATCCGTCCAAAGGCATATTTGCAGACGCATTTTTCACATACTCGGCAGCCTTCGGTGATTTGTCAGATTACAACTATCTGGGACTCAACGCAGACTTCCGACATTATGTTTCCCTCGTAACGAACAGACTGACATTGGCGTACCGTATATGCTCACAGACCGTAATCGCCGGCAATGCCCCCTACTATGCTGACAACTACCTTAATATGCTGGAGCCCACCCGTAACATTTACGATGGTCTTGGAGGAAAAAATTCATTCAGAGGTGTCCTCAGAAACAGAATTCTCGCTGACGGCATCATATACGGAACAGTGGAACTCCGTTCCAGGATAGCCTTTTTCGACATCGGGAGACAGCACTTTTATATCGGACTGGTTCCATTCGTGGACTTCGGCATGATTACAAAGGCCAGAAAGCTGGACAAAAAGGCTACTTCCGACAAGTTCAATCATTTCAAAGATATACCGACAAGCCAGACATATATCGCCACTCACCAAAATGCAGGTGATACGAATCCCGCCAATATCGGCTCATATCTGGACTTCGATGACAACATCCACATTCCACACTTCAGCGCAGGTCTCGGATTCCGTGCAGCCATGAACGAAAACTTCGTCCTCAGCGTTGACTGGGCGATGCCTTTCGACAAGCAGGACAGTAACAAGTGGGCCAACATCTACGTCGGTTTCGGATACCTCTTCTAAACGGATATTCTGTCGAGGCAGACTGAGAAGCCGCTTATGTGTTTGAACACATAGCAAAGATTTTATTGAAAAAAGTTTTTATCTTTGCAGATTGAATCTAATTGGTTAGAAACTGATGAAAAGAAGAGTTGTTATAACAGGTATGGGTATCTATTCCTGCCTGGGATATAATCTGGATGCAGTTC
>JAGHUZ010000263.1 GCA_018064575.1 Candidatus Minthomonas equi | reverse complement strand
ATATGGAGATATCCGTTCGGTTCCGGCGGATACCGGGTCTGAATAGCCTCGAATTTTTCCTCCGAAAGGTCTTTTTCTATAATTTCTTCGAGGAAGTTTTTCTGAACGGGCTCCTCGGCCACGCTGGCATTGATATTTTTTTCCATAGTTATGCTGTTAATATTTTTTCTTCATTTTCATAGAACGCTCTACATTCTCCCCCTGTATGGCTATCTCCGAGAAAGGATACTTTTTCCGGGCCAGTTCCAACCATTCGAGAGCCAGATCATACTGTTCCTTCATCTCGCAGGCCACAGATAAATTATATGCCGCATACGAAGCTTTCTCCGGACTGGTTTCAGTTACAAGAGTCAGCCAGATTTTCATAGCCTTGTCCCACTGAAACTCCCTGGCATATCCATATGCCGAGTTCCAAACCGAATTCTCATAGGAAATGACCATACGCTGCTGCTGTTCCCACTGAGGGAAAAACATCGACGCCATATCCTGTCCTATGTCAGCAAAAACCTTTTCCAAGCCTGAAACCGCCTGAGAAACGGCCTTTTTATCTTCGAGAGAAGCATTGCTGAGAATGGACCATTTCAAGTGGTCAGACACTGAAGAATAAAGTTCCAGAGGCATCAGATTTTTCTGAAGAGAGTCCATACAGAACATTTTGAAACTGATTCTGAAAGGACGTTCCACATCGGTCTGTTTCAGAATCTCTCCATTGTAAAATACCATATCATCTAGATGTTTTACCTGAAAATCCCCCATTTGGAGCGAATCGAGGACGATAACCCTGTCGCTGCCCGCTGTAGTCAGGAGATATGCGATGTCATCCACATTGGAAACATCAATCTCATCCGAAAAATAGGAATAAACCGGTATGGAACCCTCTTCAAGTGAAAGTTCCTGCTCCATTCTCACAGCCATTCCCAGAGCCATCGAGGCCGTCAGAATACTGTCCGTCACATTACGTCCGCTGACACTCACTACAGAAGGAGGGCATCCCTTGAAATTTATGTCCGATTCAGCCGGCATCCTGACATCCACTGCCAAATCATATACGACAGGCGAACAGGACATCATCAATAACGCCGTAAAGGCAACTAACACTTTCTTCATATCTCTTTTCAAATAATCAGGTCAGCAGTCAAATCATATTCATCCGCACCTGTGACGGTCGCATTTACAAATGTTCCCACAGCCTTTGCGGGCCACCTTCCGAAAGCACGGATAAGAACCTCTCCATCCACCTCCGGTGATTCCTTCGAGGTACGTCCCACCCAGATACGGTCTTCACCCGAATAGGAATCTATAAGCACCCGTTCAGTCGTACCGATACGCGATTCATTATATGCAAGTGATATACCGGACTGAAGTTCCATCAGTTCCTCATATCTCTCCTGCTTGAGTTCTTCGGGTATTTCATCACGAAGATGGGTCGCGCCCCAGGTCCCCTCCTCTTCCGAATATGTAAAAGCACCAAGCCGTTCGAACCTCGATTCCTCCACGAAGCGGAGCAAATCCCGAAATTCATCTTCGCCTTCACCGGGATGTCCCACTATCAACGTAGTACGTAGAGCGATGCCCGGGACACGTTTACGCATTTTATCGACAAGTGCACGTGTCTGAGCGCCATTGACACCCCGCCTCATCACATTCAGCACCGCATCAGCGGAATGCTGGAGAGGGATATCCATATACTTGCAAATCTTGTCGGAAGAAGCCATAATATCCAGCACGTCTTCCGGGAACGATGCCGGATAGGAATAATGCAGTCTTATCCACTCGATGCCATCTATTTCTATGAGCTTTTCGAGTAGAAACGCCAGTTTTCTGCTTTTATAAAGGTCAAGTCCGTAATATGTAGTGTCCTGCGCTATCACCAGCAATTCCTTCACCCCTGCGGCCGCCATCAATTCGGCCTCCTCGACCAATTCTTCCACAGGCACTGAGACGTGCTTTCCACGGATTCCAGGAATGGCACAATACGAACAGCTGCGGTCGCAGCCTTCAGATATTTTCAAATATCCATAGTGGGACGGAGTGGTCAGCACACGCCTTGTCCCGAGACCGGGACAATATTCGACACCAAGTTCACGCAAAAGACCCTTGATGTCATACGACCCCAGAAAGGCATCCACTTCGGGAATTTCTTCACGGAGTTCAGGCATATATCTCTGAGACAGGCATCCCCACACATACACCTTGCTGACGAATCCCTGTTTCTTGGCCTCCACCCCTTCGAGTATGGCCTGAATGGATTCCTCCTTGGCATCTTTGATAAATCCGCAAGTATTGATTATCAAGGCATCTGCATTCCCGAGGGACAAGTCAGCCTCTTCGGGAACGATTTTCATTCCCGCTTCGCGCAATTGGGACAGCAAATGCTCTGAATCGACACGATTCTTCGAGCACCCGAGCGTCACTACCTGAACCCTCATCCGCATCACAGCGCTATTCCGCCTTTTCTTCCGTGCCGTTCACGTCCTTGTCCGCCTCGGGGTCTTCGAAATCGAAACTGGCCTTTTCCTTTATGATGTTATACCAGCTTACCACCTTCTTCATATGGGACACATAGAAGCGCTCGTGGTCATATTCCGGAATCACACTTTCAAAGAATGAGACCAGAGTCTTATTGTCCGACTTGGCCTGTGGAGCGGACTCATCCGCAAGTTTTTCTTTCATCTTCAGAAGCACCAGACGAAGGGGCATCTCCTCATCATCCGTATAAATGGATATATCATATAGAGACGTAACCTTGGCTGAAACACCGAAAGTCTTGCGAATACCATTCTGAAGAGACTCTGCGATAATGCCGTTCTTGGCCTGTGAAATGAATTTCCAAAGCCCCTGTTCCCCTGAAATAGATAAAATTTTCTGTAAATCGGTTTTCATACTGACATAAATATTTGATAATTATTTTATTCCACGTTCTTTCTTAATTTTTTCATAAGCATCCTGTATGGATTTGAACTTTTCTTCCGCCGCCTTGCGCACATCATCACCCAGAGAAGAGACTTTATCAGGGTGATGCTTCATCGCCATAACCCTGTAAGCCTTCTTCACATCTTCATCTGAAGCATCCCTTGACAGTCCCAGAACAGTATAAGCATCATCGACACCCGCACCGAACATCGCGAAGACGGAATCGATGTCCGCCTGTTCGAGCCTGAGGGCAAAAGCTATATGACGAAGCATATCCTTCTCCCTGACAGAAGCATCGGCATCCGCCGCAGCCAGCCCGCACAGATAATGCAAGAGCTGCAATCT
>JAGHUZ010000070.1 GCA_018064575.1 Candidatus Minthomonas equi | reverse complement strand
TTATGTAAACAATTCTATTCTTTTGGTATCCCAAGTCACCGCCCCGTTACTCAAATTGGTCTATGGATGAAGTATGTCAGGTATCATTTTCACTATTACACCCACGGATTCTAACACCTGAGAACGATATAATTCCAATCCGGTCAGATACTGTCTCGCGAGAGAATCTGTCTCACGTGGATAAATAATCGTGAAATTTTCCGATGAAATTCTGTTCCATCTGGCACGGCTCGGGTCATTCCCAAGAGAATAATACTGCGCCCTTGCCGTGATACTCGCCATCGATAAAACCACCGCAAACCAAACCAAACTTTTACACTTCAGTCTGTCCATAAGCTACTCCATCGAAATATGTTCAATGAAAGCAAATGCAGCAGGGGGCGCGACATCCTTGAAGACAACACGTTTATCCGCGTCCAGTATATAAAGGGACGGTATCGCCCTTACATCATAGATTTCCTCCTTGCGCACCCGTAAATCAGGCTGATACGCATTTATCCATTCTTTTGGATACACAGGCATATACTTGAACCATTCCGCCAGGTCTTCATCGATATAAATATTCAAAACTTTCAGACTTCCCGATGCTATAAGAGCGGAGATTTTATCCGAACTCTTAACAGATTCTATGATTTCCTTGCAAGCGGTACAGCCGGGATTTGAAAAAAACAGAAGAATGTAATCACTTTCAACATCGTACAGCCGGGAGTTCTGACCATCTGCGGTACAGAAGATAAAATCGGCGGCCTTTTCTCCTATTCTGTTCTTCGAACAGCACTCGAGTTCCTTACGATACTTCTCCTTCATTACCTCTTCAGTCACCGAAGACTCAAGAGAAGTCCGTATCATCGTCTCAAGGACAGGAATATAGAATTCTTCGTTTCTGAAATCAGAATTCACACCATAGAGACTCTCTTCAGCCAGCGAGCACATATATTCAAATAGCGGAACTACAGAAGAATCCTGCAGGGCGGCAGATTCCAGCCGATTCATCAGCCTGTACTGTGAAGAAAGAGCTTCCTTTACAGGTATATTCCATAGGAAACGGACATACTCACCATATTTTTCCATAACGGCTTCACGGGAAACGCCTCCGATTCTAGTCGAATCATCAAACTCACACCACACAGTAGCGGAATCCAGATAACTGTCCCAGAAATGATTTGCAGTAATACTGAGATATGCCTCCCCCTCCGTCACCATCGCAGGAACGCATACCTCCGGAAACGGTTTTGGAAATCTTATTTCATCTGATTTTCCCCTTCCAGTACATCCGCACCACGCGAGAGCGGTAAGCGAAAGGGATATGAAAAACCAAAAATTACGAAACATTTGTCGTTGACCTAAGAGGACTCGAACCTCTGCCGACAGAACCAAAATCTGTAGTGCTGCCATTACACCATAGGTCAGTACCGTACTTAGTAATAAGCGTACAAATGTAGAAATATTTTCAGGAACGGACAAAATAAAAACTCAATGATAAAAAAGAGCGGCATAAACAGCGAAACGCGAGGCTTTTCCGATTAACATATACAATGCACATTTCCAAGGGACAAGTCTGTAAAAACCAAGTGCGATGGCGAATACATCCCCCACAAAAGGCAGCCAGGTCATAAGGGCCAGAAGCGGCCCGTACCTGTCTATTTTCAATTTCTGCTTTTCAAGGGTTTCCCTCCTGACCCGGAACCACTTTTCTATCCATTCCCACTTGCCTGTCCACCCTATCCAGAATGAAGTAAGACCTCCGAGCCAATTGCCCGCAGTGGCGCATACAAAAGAAAGAACGGGGTCTCCTCCTGCCAGCAGAAGTCCGACCATAAGGACATCCGAAGAAAAAGGAAGCACGGTCGCAGCTATGAACGCTCCAATAAACAGTCCCAAATATCCCCAGTCAGCAAGAAACTCCAGCATCGGCTATCTGATCGTTTTGAAGAAATCGGACAATATTCTCCCACACTCCTCTGCCAGAATGCCTTTGACCACTTTGGTCTTCGGATGAAGCAGAGAGGGAGTGAAAAGGGAAAAACCGCGTTTGGAATCATCGGCACCGTAAACCACCGTCCCAATCTGCGCCCAGGCGAGGGCGGCTGCGCACATCGGGCAAGGTTCCACTGTGACATAAATGGTGCAGTCAGGAAGATATTTCCCTCCATAACGTTCTGTCGCCATCGTTATCGCCTGCATTTCAGCGTGAGCAGTGGCATCATTCAGAGTTTCGACCAGATTATGGGCACGGGCGATAACAGTTCCTCCGCTGACTATGACAGCCCCTATCGGAATCTCTCCTTCGGAGGCCGCCTTTCGGGCCTCCTTAAGAGCTTCATTCATAAATCGTTCGTGTTCCATCATTTGAATTGACATGCAAAGATAGTGACAAATTGTCACAAAACACAAGTGGCACTCATTTTGCCTATGACTTAGCGTGCTATAAATAACACGAATTATAACT
>JAGHUZ010000052.1 GCA_018064575.1 Candidatus Minthomonas equi | reverse complement strand
GGGTATAGCTGACCCGAAATTCGCTCCCTCCGTCAAGGCACCGCAGTATCAGGGGCGACCTGATGTTGAAGCCGACGGTATCACTGTCACCGAACTCGCGTCACTTGGCTACGAACAGGGGAGTATCAATGCCTCCGACCGCAGTATACACTACCACCAGAAAGGTTCCGGTGACTATTCTTATGATGTAGCAGTGTCGTGGGAGTATGAAGGAAACACTCTCTCCGGTGCTTGGAGTGTGAGTACTTCCCTTGATGAAATCGATGCTGTGAATGAAGTATCGAGAGCCATGAAGCGCGGTGTCAGCAAAGATTATGACAGTCATCTGGAATACTGGAACAGTTTCTGGAATGCATCTTGTGTGACTGTTCCTGACCCTGTGATACAGAAACAGTATGACAATGAACTATACAAATTGGGCTCGACCAGCCGCAAGGACTCCCGTCCCATCTCTCTTCAGGCGGTATGGACTGCCGATAACGGTTTGTTGCCCCCCTGGAAAGGAGATTACCATAATGACTTGAATACTCAGCTGAGCTACTGGCCGGTATATGTAGGAAATCATCTTGATGAGGGTGAGGCTTTCCTTAAATACCTGTGGGACTGCAGGGATACGTTCCGTCGCTATGCCCGTAACTTCTTCGAGGTCGATGGAATTATGGTACCCGGTGTCTCAACGCTTGACGGTGAACCTATGGGCGGGTGGGCTCAGTATTCGTTTTCACCCACTACATCAGCCTGGGTGGCGCAGCACTTCTATCTACATTGGAAATACAGTGCCGATGATACATTTTTAAAGGAAAAGGGCTATCCTTTTGTGTCCGAGGTGGCCGAGGCACTCAAGCAGCTCTCGTATATCAATGCGGACGGATATCGTGTGCTTCCCTTGAGCAGCAGTCCTGAAATCTTCGATGACAGTATGGAAGCTTGGTTTCATACTATGACCAATTATTATCTGTCGCTGATTCACTTTATCTTCGGTGCTGCCGCAGAGATGAGTGAAGCGCTTGGTCTGTCCGGGGATTCCGCCAGTTGGAAACAATGTCTTTCGGAATGGCCGGCACTCGATATCGAAGATGATGCGCTAACGTTTGCACACGGATTTCCATACAATGTATCGCACCGTCATTTTTCTAACGCAATGGCCATTTTCCCGCTCGGCCTTCTCGACTGGGATGACGGAGACGAATCCCGGAGAATCATAAAGGCTACCATCGCACGTCTCGATGATTACGGGCCGGACTGGTGGTGCGGATATTCGTATTCCTGGCTTGCAAATCTTAAGGCCTGTGCAATGGATGGCGAAGGTGCCGCAGAGGCCCTCCGTATCTTCGCACAATGCTTCTGCCTGCCGAACACCTTTCACGCCAATGGTGACCAGACTAAGAGCGGCAAATCTCAGTTTACTTACAGACCATTCACTCTTGAAGGTAATTTTGCCTTTGCTTCAGCTGTGCAGTTGATGCTCCTTCAAAGCCGCAGTGGGGTAATCCGGGTGTTTCCGGCCATTCCTGCTGATTGGAAGAATGTGCGTTTCTGTCACTTGCGTACCCGTGGTGCATTCCTTGTGTCTGCAGAAATGTCAGACGGAGTGGTTTCCAGTCTGGAAGTCTATTCTGAAAAGGGCGGTCGTCTATGCATTGAGGTTCCCGGTCAAACCGAGCCGTTCGTGTCTGACACAAAGCCGGGAGATGTAATAAGCTTGATATAAAATTACTGTGAGACCACTATCGTGGAATGAATG
>JAGHUZ010000011.1 GCA_018064575.1 Candidatus Minthomonas equi | reverse complement strand
ATTCGGGATTCATCTACCCCGGCATCATCACCGTATTCGGTTTCGGACTTCTCTGGAAGAGAGCTTCGGGAAGGGCTGCCGTTTGGACGGCGATAGCCACGATTCCGCTGGGGGTATGTTTCAAACTGTTCCTCGGTGACGTGCCGTTCCAGTTCAGGGCGGGTTACATTTTTATGATTCTGCTCTTTATGTTTGTCATCATTTCACTGTCAGACAGTAAGAACATCTGTTCCTGCACACTTCCTTCGCAGCGGGACCGTTCAGTTATGATGAAATGGTGCCGTATCTTGGGACTCAGCGGCCTGTTTTTCATCGTTCTGGCTGCAGTAGTAGTCATCTGGGGAAGTCTGCTTCCTGCGGGAACCTCTTCTGAAACGAATCTCATCGCTTATCTGAATGATATCGGTTTTCAGGCTTTCTGCATCTTCGGAGTACTTGTGGGATGTTCCGCTATCTGGCTTTACAGTAATTCCAATGACACTGTCAGAGACAACAAGGCTCTCGACATCGATTTGAGCCTCTTCCATACCAGCCGCGGATATACCATCGGTGGGACACTGGCAGTATTGGTAGTCGCATTTCTTTACATAGTTCTCTGGTGATATGTTGGAGGAACTGAAAAATAAGGTCTGCAGAGCCAATCTCGAACTGGTCAGACACGGGCTTGTGATTTTTACCTGGGGCAATGTCTCCGGCATCGACCGCAGCAGCGGTCTGGTGGTAATCAAACCTTCAGGAGTGAGTTATGACCATATGAAGGCGGAAGACATGGTCGTAGTGGATTTGGACGGGAATGTGGTGGAGGGGAAATTGAAACCATCCTCAGATACTCCTACCCATCTGGTACTCTACAGGGCCTTTGGAGAAATAGGTGGAATCGTTCATACTCACAGCACATATGCCACTGCCTGGGCACAGGCAGGTCTGAATATCCCCAACATCGGAACCACCCATCGGATTACTTCAGGGATGACATTCCCTGTACCCGTCGGATGAAGAAGTCCGAAGTTTTCGGGGAATATGAAAAGGAAACGGGAAATGTCATCGTAGAACGATTCAAACGGATGAACCCTATGG
>JAGHUZ010000123.1 GCA_018064575.1 Candidatus Minthomonas equi | reverse complement strand
GCCAAGATTTATTATACAGGCAAGAAATTCCCTACGACCGTTGCTCTCAATAAACTCTACTATTTCATGCCGTACCTCTCAGGCAAGGGCATCCGCGATCTTTACTATATCAAGATTGCTCGCCTTGGCTATCGCAAGGAAGGACAGGTGGGAGAAGACAAGAACGACCTCCGACTTGTGCTCGAGATAGAACGTGTCGGTCAGCTCTTCGATGACTACAAGAAGGTGACACTTGAAATCTGGAGAACATTCACGGATACAACGATTAGTAAAGTCATAGGACGATAGTATAAGACATTCCCCTCAATCTGCCAATGGCCGGTTTCGCACAGTATTACATAAGATTTCTTTACGAGTGCGCTCCATACGACTGGGAGAAGCGGCAGGATGTTCAAGAAGAAATGCTATTCAGGGAAATGCAGATTTCAAAGTGCCAAAATGGCCCTTTGAATGTCACTTTGGAGGAGAAGACCCTTCTTGAGTTTGTGAAAACAAATCCAAAGGCAACCCAGGAACAGATAGCAGAGCATATCGGAAAATCAACCCGCACGGTGAAACGAATCACCGCCAGCCTTTATGAAAAAGGATATTTGATACGTGAGAACGGAAAACGGAATGGTAACTGGAAAATTTTGTTCCCAAATCCTTGACAATATAGATGGGAACAATTAATCTCAAAGGATTGGGAACAAATTGGGAGCAAGAAAAAAATCCTACAGTGTCACCTCCACGATGGAACCGACCAGTTTTGAGTCGTAGGGGCGTTCTATGCGGATGTAGTTTCCTGTGTAGCCGAACATTTTACCTCCTTTGAGAGTGCTTTCGAAGAGCACTTTTTCGGTGATGCCGGTGCAGGAATCCACGAATTCACGATGCAGGCGGTCGCATAGTTCTTCGAGTGCCTTGACGCGTTTTTCCTTGACCGGTTCCGGTATCTGGCAGTCCATCTTCGCTGCTATGGTATGGTTTCTGACGGAGTAGGGGAATACGTGTATGAATGCCGGCTTGATGACTTCGGAGAGGAAATAGTATGTTTTTTGGAAATCTTCATCAGTTTCTCCGGGAAATCCCACGATGACGTCTATTCCGAAGAATACGTGTTCCATTCTGGAACGTATATATGCTATCTTTTCAGCGAAGAAGGCAGTGTCATAATGGCGGTGCATACTTTTCAGCACGGAATCGCAGCCGCTCTGTAGCGGTATGTGGAAGTGGGGAAGAAATTTGGTGCCGGAGGCTATCCAGTCTATGATTTCCGTTGTGAGCAGGTTCGGCTCTATGGATGATATCCTGTATCGTTCGATTCCTTCGACTTCGTCAAGCGCCCTGAGCAGGTCCAGGAATGATTCGCCTGTCGTCTTGCCGAAGTCTCCGGTGTTCACTCCTGTGAGGACTACTTCCTTGATGCCGAGGGACGCGATTTCTTCGGCCTGTGCTATGATTTGCGCGATGGGAATATTGCGGCTGTGGCCGCGGGCGAGTGGAACGGTGCAGTAGGTGCAGTAGTAGTCGCAGCCGTCCTGGACTTTCAGGAATGAACGGGTCCTTTCTCCGGAGGAATATGCCGGGAAGAAAGAGCGGATGTCATTTACGGCGCAGGAGAATGAACGGCCGGAGGTTTTGCCCGCGAGGGCGGAAACTTCAGCGAAAAGCCTCCCCTTGTAGTGGGCGCCGAGGACGAGGTCCACCCCTTCCATTTTCAGGATCTCCTCGCTTTTGAGCTGGGCATAGCAGCCGGTAACGGCGATGATGGCATCGGGGTTAATGCGCTGGAGACGCCTGATTATGTTCCTGCATTTCTTGTCGGAGTGCTCGGTGACGGAGCAGGTGTTGATGACATAGATGCCGGCATTTTCCGTAGGCGGTACTACGGAATAACCACCGGATACAAACTCTCTCTCGAGAGATGAGGTCTCGGAGTAATTGAGCTTGCACCCCAAAGTGTAAAATGCTACGGTTTTCTCCATAGCGCAAAGATATATGTTTCCGTGGAATTTGTTACCTTTGCAGAGATGAATGCCAGACTCTATTTGATTCCGTCCCCATTGGGAGACAATGACCCTCTGGAAGTGATTCCCTCTCCGGTGCTGAAACTTCTGGAAAGTGTGGAGCACTTCGCCGTGGAGGAGGTGCGCACCGCCCGACGCTACCTGTCACGGGCAGGATTGAAGGGGAAAATCGATACTCTTCATTTCTATGAAGTCAATGAACATTCTTCTCAGGAGGATATCGAATCCGTTTACAGGGTTCTGGCCTCCGGCTGTGATATGGCTCTCATATCGGAAGCCGGTCTTCCGGCGGTGGCTGACCCGGGCGCGAAGCTGGTTTCTCTGGCTCATAGGGGAGGAGTGGAGGTGGTTCCCTTCGTCGGTCCCTCATCGCTGATGCTGGCCTTGATGGCCTCCGGAATGAACGGGCAGCGCTTCGCATTCCACGGTTATCTGCCCGTCAAACCTGATGCCCGCCGTGAAGCGCTCCGTGGCTTGGAGAAGCGCAGTTCCTCTCTCGATGAGAGCGAAATATTGATAGAAACTCCTTATCGGAATGATGCTATGCTTGCGGACATCCTTTCGGTATGCAGGCCGTCCACGCGTATCTGTCTGGCCGCCGACATAACATTGCCGACACAGTTTATCAGAACGCGCACTGCGGCGCAATGGAAACAGACTCCCGTCACTATCGGCAAGCGTCCCTGCGTTTTCATTATTTATTCGGGAGGGCAGATGTGATGATGGGGAAGATAGAATTGAAAGGAATGCATTTTTTCGCCAGACACGGAGTGTATGAACAGGAACGGATAGACGGAAATGATTTTCTGGTGGATTTCTCCTGTGATGCGGATATTTCTGCCGCATCAGAATCGGATAATCTGAATGATACTGTCGATTATCAGCTGATTAACAGTATAATCGCAGAGGAAATGGATATGCCTTCTGCTCTTTTGGAGCACGTGGCAGGGAGAATCCTCCGCCGCATAAGGGCTGAGATTCCGGAACTCCTTCACGCTTCGGTCTCGATATCCAAAATGAATCCTCCGCTGCCGACTGCGACAGAGTGTTCAAAAGTAACGTTGTCATATTAAAAAACTTGCTCAAATGGCCAATTCCATAACCTTTCTGGGTACAGGCACTTCTTCCGGTGTTCCTCTTATAGGATGCGGATGTCCGGTGTGCCTTTCGGAAGATGTAAGGGACAAGCGTCTGAGAACTTCTGCTTATTTACAATACGAGGGGCTTCGATTGATTATCGATGCAGGGCCGGACTACAGGCAGCAGATGATTTCTGCCGGAATTTCGAATCCCGATGCCATCCTCCTTACACACGCCCATATGGACCATATCGGAGGACTGGATGACGTCCGTTCGTTTAATTACCTTCAGCGTAAGGCATTTCCGATATACTGCGAAAATGCGGTCGAAGAGGTTCTGCGGAAAGTTTTTTATTATGCTTTTAACGAGCCGAAATATCCCGGGGCCCCCGATTTCGAGATGCACGGAATCAAAGCCGGAGTTCCCTTTTCCATTCACGGTGTAGAGATTCTTCCCGTGCGGGTTTTTCACGGGAAAATGCCCATTATAGGTTTCCGCTTCGGCTCTCTCGCTTATCTGACTGATGTGAGTCATATCGACGAAGCCTCGTTCGAACTTCTGAAGGGAGTTAATCTGCTGGTGGTCAGTACTGTGAGTTATAAGAAACATCATTCTCATTTTTCTGTTTCCGAGGCTCTTGAAGCCATAGAAAAACTGGCTCCCCGGCAAGCTTTCATTACCCACGTTTCACATAGAGTGGGTACATACACTGAGTTTTCGTCACAGCTTCCGGAAGGTGTTTTTGTGGCTTTCGACGGATTGAATGTCGAATTTTGATATAGTAATAAGTAGTAATTAAATATAGCGGTTTATGCGGAAAATAAAGATTCCCCTTCTGGGAAAAGTACTCATCGCCATAGGTCTTGGAATAGGGTGTTCCTATTTCTTTCCTCTTCCCATCATCAGAATTTTCGTGACTTTCAGTGACCTTTTCGGTGAGTTTCTATCATTCGTGGTGCCTGTTCTGATACTGGCGCTTGTCGCTCCCGGTATCGCCGATTTGGGGCAGAAAGCAGGAAAACTGCTTGGTATTACAGCTCTGCTGGCATATGTGTTTACCGTTTTCTCCGGATTCCTGGGATATTTTTCAGGCAGACTGATTTTCCCATCTCTTATGATGGACGCCGGAAATATGTCTGCCGCTATGGACAATAGTAATGACATATTGAGCTATTTTCACATTGAAATGCCTCCTCTGATGGACGTGATGTCGGCACTCATCATTTCGTTTATTCTGGGAATAGGTCTTTCCAAAATCAAGGGTGGACTGTTCGTAGGGATACTCAAGGAACTTCAGGACGTCATAATGTTGGTAATCGAGAAAGTTCTGATTCCGTTGATTCCATTTTTCATTTTCAGCATATTCCTTAAAATGGGAGCTGAGGGACAGTTGGGTTCCATTCTCGGGCAGTTCGTGCTGATTATTCTGGTAATTTTCCTGATGAGTGTTCTTCTGTTGCTGATTCAATTCAGCATCGCCTTCGCAGTGACGGGGAAGAATCCTTTCAAGGCTCTGAAGGTAATGTTGCCGGCTTATGTCACGGCATTGGGAACCCAGTCCTCAGCGGCTACCATACCTGTTACTTTGGCTCAGACCAAGAAAAACGGTGTTTCTGATGAGGTGGCTGATTTCGTAATCCCCCTATGTGCCACTATACATCTTTCGGGCAGTTGTCTGAAAATAGCGATGTGTACCCTCGCCATCTGTCTTTTTTCCGGAATACCGTGCGGAA
>JAGHUZ010000120.1 GCA_018064575.1 Candidatus Minthomonas equi | reverse complement strand
GTATAGCCACAGTCTCCTGCACTTCCATCATAACCCCACACGTTTCCGCATTCGCTGTTGAACATAGGTGCATTCCCCTGACGGTTTTCACCGATATAGTTAAAATCTCCACCGGGGAAGGTTTTGGAATCATATTCCGCCACTGTCCCCTCCCAATTATAACCTGTCCTGTAAGCGTGCCAGGAGTTCAGGTCTGTCTGGACGTGGTCGTTATTGCAGGCGGAATTATCCTCCACCAGACGGGTGGGGTCAAGCTGTTTGGTAAGAAGATACATACTGCGCACCCACTCCTGAGTCTCGGGACGATACATTCTCTTGCCATCTACCGTTGTAAACAGCCCCCAGGTTTCATTGAAATCGACCCAGGCGAAGATGGAAGGGTGATTGAAATCTCTTTCCAACTGTCCGCGCATACAGTATTCCCAGTTCTCCCTGGCCTGAGGTACAGGCTCTCCCCAGAAATTGGGAATGTCGGCCATAATGAGAAGCCCGAGTTTGTCTGCCCAGTACAGTTTTCTGGGAACTTCGGCCTTGATATGAATACGGTTACCATTAAGCCCGAGTGACTTGGACAGGAGTATTTCATTCTTCATAAACTCATCTGACGGGAAAGTGTAAAATCCGTCGGGATGATAACTCTGATCAAGACACAGCTGCAGATACAGGGGTTCATTATTCAATGCCACATACTGATAATCATTTCCGGGAACCTGTACGGTACTGATTTTCCTCTGACCGAAATAAGTGTCCACAGCATCGACTGAAGCGCCGTCCGACATAAGGGAAACAGTAAGTTCATATAGATAGGGGTCATCAGGACTCCAGAGATGCTGACCGGGCAGATTTACGTCAAACTCCACAGTCTTATCCCTGACGGGTACGTTCACCGTCTCATATTCTTTGTTTTTAAAGGCTATCGATACCGAGCCTTTTTCCGGAATACCTTCAAGAAGTACCTCGACACCCACTTTGGAGGCATCTATGTCGGGAGAGAACCTGACATTTCTGATGTACTGCTTTCCGCGTGCTTCGAGATACACGGTCTGCCATATTCCGCGGGCATCACCATACCCCTGTTTTCCATACAGATGAGTATCGTCCCTGGTATCATCCACTTTCATCACGACGGTATTTTCTCCTCCGAAACGGGTCATATCCGTAATTTCAAATTCAAAAGGAGTATATCCTCCACGATGCGTCCCCAATTCCACTCCGTCGATGGACGCAGTCGTCTCAAAATCGGACGCGCCCACTACCAGAAAGATTCTCTTGCCTTTCCAGTCGGACGGAACGCTGATTTTACGGCCATACCAAGCCACATCAGCCCCGTTTTCCACCTCGGAAAGTTTCGAACCCCAAGGGAAAGGCACCAGTATTCTTTTATCGAAACCGGCCACATCTCCTGCCGCCTTCGCAGCATCAAAGGTAAAATTCCAATATCCGTTCAGATTTACGAAATCCGCCCTTTCAAAATCAGGCCTCGGATGTTCAGGCAGAGGAATCGATTCCGTCTGCCCGGTCGAACAAGAAAACGTTATCGCGGCAGCGGCCGCCATCATAAGCAATCGTTTCATAAAAGACATCTATCAGTTAAACCTATATTGTCAAAAACAGTAAAAAAATCAGTCGTCAAAACAGCTCTTAATATCCAGTTCTATCTGAGTCCGGAGTTCATCCAAATTCGCGAATTTTCTGGTAGGACGTATGAACTTTCCGAATTCCAACGTTATTTTCTTTCCGTAAATATCCTCGTCAAAATCGAAAATCAATGTTTCGACACTTGGAACGGGGGAATCATCATCGGAAGGTCTGAACCCCACGTTCGATACACCACGATAATATTTTCCCGCATAAAACACCTTTACGGACCAGACACCGAATTCCGGAAGGCTCTGTCCCCTGAAAGGTTTCAGATTTGCCGTAGGCATAGAATGCAGGTGTCCCCTCCCTTTTCCGTGCACCACTATCCCGTGAAGACGTCTGCCGGCGCGTTTTCTGCCAGCAAACCAGAACACCAAGGCAATGGCATACACAGCCGCCGTAAACAGCCATAGCGAATTGCCCCCGTCAAGCACATCCGGCACATAACAAACCCAGAACAGCACTATCAGCACCACTGCCAGAAATCTGCCCGCTGGAACCATAAAAGCCCCGGAGTGAGGACGATGCCTGCGGGCCAGAAGGAATGAAAGGCAGGCAATGGTC
>JAGHUZ010000100.1 GCA_018064575.1 Candidatus Minthomonas equi | reverse complement strand
CGTAGTGCTGTCAAAACCGCTTATGACTCCGGCTGCCTTCAGAGACCTCCCATTGGCATAGGTATCCATATCGACACCCCCAGTAAGACACTGGGTGACATTCACCATTATTATACCTCTGGCGACAGCATCTCTGACAATATTCAGAAAAGGTTCAGCAGTAGGGGCATTTCCTGAACCATAAGTCTCAAGTACTATCGCTCTGACACCGTCTGTATGGCAGACAGCATCGAAAGTTCTCATATTCAGTCCCGGCACCAGCCTGACTATCGCCACGGAATTATCCATTTCCCTATTCACCCACAGCGGATGCCCCCAGCTTTCGGGGTATTTTATTATCTGCGTATTGTACTTGAGATGTATGCCGGCTTCTGCCAGCGGTGGGAAATTTGCAGACTTGAAAGCCCTGAAATTCTCCGCACTGTATTTGGTGGTTCTGTTTCCACGGTACAACATATTCTCGAAAAACACGCAAACCTCCGGAACCATCGGATGTCCGTCGCTTCTTCTGGCTGAAGCCACTTCTATGGAAGAAATCAGATTCTCCTTCCCGTCCGTCCTCAACTTGCCTATCGGCAGTTGGCTTCCGGTAAAGACCACCGGTTTCTCCAGGTCTTCCAGCATAAAACTCAGGGCAGATGCCGAATAGGACATAGTATCCGTACCGTGCAGCACCACGAAACCGTCGTACTTGGAATAACTGTCCGAGATAAGGCCGGCCAGAGTCTGCCAGAAGGGAATGTCCACGTCAGAAGAATCAATCAGCGGAGTAAAGGAATATACGTCCAGCTTATAAATCATATTCTTCAGTTCCGGCACCTCTGACAATACCTGGGAGAAATCGAAGGGGCACAATACCCCCGTTTTCGGGTCCTCCTTCATACCGATGGTGCCACCGGTATATATGAGCAGAATACTTTGTCTATTATCCATCTTATACAAATTTATCGAACTCAAACAGTCTCTCCGCATTTTCGGTAGTGATTCTCCTCACCGTTTCCACATCGGTCCCCTGAATGTCAGCTATCTTTTGTGATATATAAAGCAGATAAGACGGTTCGTTCCGCTTTCCCCTGTTCGGGACCGGGGCCAGATAAGGCGCATCAGTCTCCAGCAGCAGACTTTCGAGCGGCATCCGTGCCACAGTCTCCGCTACCCGGGCATTCTTGAACGTAACCACTCCGCCGATCCCGAAATAAAAATCACCATATGATTTGAGGCGCAGGTAAGTTCCATAACTTCCCGAAAAAGCGTGAAACACACCCCGCGGCATCTTCGACATACCTTTCAGTTCGTCCAGAACCCGATACAGTTCATCTGTCGCATCCCTTACGTGAATAATTACCGGCAAATCCATCTCGCAGGCGATAATCATCTGTTCACGGAACAATTCCATCTGCCTATCCATAAATTCCCTCGACCAATGACCGTCCAATCCTATTTCCCCTATGGCCACCCAGCATCGTTCCTGCAATTTTTCCCGCACAAATGAAATTTCGCGCTCCCAATCTTCATTCACCGAGGTAGGATGCAGTCCCATACAGCAAAACGCTTTCCCGGGCATAAGTTTCTGAGTCGAAATCATCCTTCCGTATGATTCCGAATCTATGGCCGGAAACACGTACTTCTTTACACCGGCGCTTTCCGCCCTGGCCAGGGTTTCAAGCAAATCCCCAGCGAACTCATTCTCATAGATATGTGTATGAGTGTCAATCATTTGAGCCAACCATATATTTTTTCAATCCATATACACCACGGCCGTCAAGGATAATCCTTCCCTCCATTTCAAGTGCAGTCAAAGCCGTCATAATCTCCTGACAATCAAAATGTAATCTCTCACAAAGAGAGTCGGCATCCATCCCGGAACCATTTGATAAAAGTACAATAATATTTTTTTTCACATCACTATCCCCGGAAAATAATTCAGCAGCACCTTCCGAAGACAGAGCACCGCAGCGTTTCTTCCATCCCATCAAAGTGCCGATTCTATCCGGGGATGAAAGGGATTCCGCTATTTTCTCGCTGATAAGAAGATTACACCCGGCCGAATATCTGTCGTTTATTCTTCCGGGTACAGCGAACACTTCCCTGGAATACGAGAAAGCCATCTTCGATGTCACTATTCCCCCTCCGCTTTTATCAGATTCTACCAGCACTACAGCATCACACAGCCCCGCGATAATCCTGTTCCTTCGGAGAAAATTAATTCTGTCAGGAGGTGCGTTCCTCCAGAAATCAGTTACGATTCCCCCCTGTCTGCACATAGCCGCAGCATCTGCACGGTGAGCATGAGGATAAATATCATTTATTCCTGTAGCCATTACCCCTACGGTGGACAATCCCAAAGAAAGTGCCTCCCTGTGGGCACATATATCCACCCCGTATGCAAGTCCGCTCACCACAAGCGGAGGTTCCTCCAGAGAGGCCAGTTCCTGTATTATGGAACGGCATACTCCAAGTCCGTATGAAGTCACCTTTCTGGTTCCCACGACGGAAATCACCCGCGATGCATTCAATTCCGCATTTCCGGCTTTGAACAATATCAATGGAGCATCTTCACATTCTCTGAGCCGATAAGGATAATCCGCCTCATTGAAACAGAGTATCCGCACCCCCTTTGACGAAGCCCATTCCACTTCATCCGCTGCCTCATCCAGAAATTTCCTGTCCGTGAATAATCCCGGATATTTCGAATTCCGGCCGAACAATCCGCAGAGTTCATCCGCCTTCCACGAAAAAAGAGTCCCCGGATGGGGATATCGTTCCATAACCCGCTTTCCCAGGCGGCAGTCATAATTGAAAATCCTGTTTAGGGCACAGGCATATACCAAGTCCGAATATTCCATAGCGCTAAAGTAGCAAAGCGGAACACCCGGGAACAAAAATCAAGAAAAGGAAACGATTCATTTCCTTTTCTTGATTTTCCAATGCCACATAGATAAACTATCCTATAGATTTCTGATTTTCTTCTCCCAGTTCCAGGCAGAAAGCAACACCTCATCCAAAGGTGTGTCCGCCTTCCACCCAAGGACCGTATTGGCTTTGGTGGCATCGGCCCATACCTTTACTATGTCGCCTGCCCTTCTCGGAGCGAAGCGATATGGGAGCGCGACCCCCGTCACCTTGATGAAGGTATTGACAAGTTCCAGTACCGAAACACCGTTCCCTGTTCCCAGATTGAAAATCTCATAACGCTCTGAATCTTGAGTCAGCATACGGTTCACGGCGGCCACGTGGGCTTTGGCCAAATCACATACGTATATATAGTCACGGATACAGGTTCCGTCGGGGGTATCGTAATCGTTCCCGAATATGCTCAATTCTTTTCTTAATCCGGCAGCGGTCTGAGTTACGAAGGGAACCAGATTCTGCGGCACTCCTCTGGGGAGTTCCCCTATCTTGGCTGAAGGATGAGCCCCGATAGGATTGAAATAACGGAGAGCCGTAATTTTCAAATTTTCATAAGCTCTTCCACAGTCCTTCAGCATATCTTCACAAATCTGCTTCGACCTTCCGTATGGAGAAGTCGCCTCCTTGGTCCTGGCCGTTTCACTGATGGGGAGAGCACCTTCATCGGGCTCCCCATAAACCGTACAGGAAGATGAAAATACAATGTTCGCCGATGGCTGACGCCTCATAAGGTCCACAAGATTAAGTAACGACGAGAGGTTATTCTTAAAATACTCCACAGGCTTGCCGACACTCTCACCGACTGCCTTGTACGCGGCGAAATGGATAGCGGCCCTGATATCAGGGTAACTCTCAAACACCTTGGAGAATTGGGCCATATCGGAACAATCGGCTTCCACAAAAGGAATTTTCCTGCCAATTATACCCGCTATGCCATCCAGAACATCACGTGATGAATTCGAAAAATCATCGACGCCCACTACTTCGTAACCGGCATTCACCAGTTCCACTATCGTGTGCGAGCCGATATATCCGGTCGCACCTGTAACTAATACTCTATCTGCCATTTTAATCGTTTATTTTCCAACTGATGTGCAAATATACACTGATTATTCGCACAATTCAATTTTTGTGTACCTCTTTATAGTTATATTTGCATCATCAACGCTTAAAGCATAAAACTATTATGATTGGCATCGCATCAGACCACGCCGGTTTCGAAACGAAGCGGAAGCTGATAGAATATCTGACCGGCTCCGGATATGAGGTAAAGGATTTCGGAACATCTTCCCCGGAAAGTATGGATTATCCGGACGTCGCCCACCCGCTGGCGGAAAGTCTGGCCAGGGGAGACATCGAATTGGGAATAGGTCTGTGCGGAACAGGGAACGGGATCTCCATGACCTTGAACAAACACAAGGAAGTCAGGGCGGCTCTGTGCTGGAACGAAGAGCTCGCATCCCTGGCCCGCCATCACAATGATGCCAATATTCTCACCTTGCCGGCCCGGTTCATCACTTCGGACGAGGCCATAAGAATTACTGCCACTTTCCTGAAAGAGACCTTTGACGGAGGAAGGCACCGGAGAAGAATAGAAAAAATCCCCTGCGCGCAATGACCCCGGAATTTCCTATTCTTGACAAAACCCACGTCACCCCCTTGGAAAGGGACATCGAAAAATACAGGTCAGGATTCCTTCTGGTATTCAATAAACCATATAGATGGACTTCCGCCGATGTGGTGAGAAAAGTCAAATTCACTCTTAAACGTCACTTCCACGGCGAACTCAAGGTGGGGCACGCAGGAACACTGGACCCTTTGGCCACCGGCATTCTGATTCTATGTGCAGGCAGAGCGACCAAATCGGCTGAAGTCATTCAGGCGGGAAGAAAAGAATATATCGCTGAAATAACTTTCGGAGCCACTACACCATCCTTTGATCTGGAAAAGGAAATCGATGCCACTTATCCTTATGAGCACATCACCCCAGAAAGTGTGGAAAACGTTCTGAAATCGTTTATCGGCCCGCAGGAGCAATACCCTCCCGTATTCTCTGCGAAATATGTAGATGGGATGCGGGCATACGAAAGAGCCAGAAGCGGAGAGGAGATAGAGTTGAAGCCTTCCTCCATAGAGATTTACGACATCGCCCTGATGAAGTTCGACCTTCCCCGAATCACCCTGCGCGTACAATGCAGCAAAGGCACATACATACGGGCCCTTGCCAGAGATTTGGGTCTGGCACTTGAAAGCGGTGCGCATCTGACGTCACTGACCAGAACAGGCTCCGGAGATTTCAAACTGGAAGACTGTATGGAAATGGATGATTTCATCCGTATATATTCAGACAAATAAATCGAGCCCGCTTGAAACTTTTTCAAATATCATACGTATAATAAAGTATGAAACTGTCACAATTCAACTATAACCTTCCTCTGGAACTCATCGCCAAATATCCGACGGATTACAGAGATGAATGCCGCCTGATGATTTTGCACAAAACCAACGGGAAAATCGAGCATAAACTTTTCAAGGACATAATCAACTACTGTGACGAAGGCGATGTCTTCGTTCTGAATGACACCAAAGTTTTTCCCGCCCGTCTGAGAGGTAACAAAGAAAAGACCGGAGCAGAAATCGAAGTGTTTCTTCTCAGGGAATTGAACAAGGACCAGAGACTTTGGGACGTTCTCGTCGATCCTGCCAGAAAAATCAGAATCGGGAACAAGCTGTACTTCGGAGAGAATGATTCGCTCGTAGCGGAAGTCATCGACAATACCACCTCCCGCGGCAGAACACTCCGCTTCCTGTTCGACGGAAGTTACGAAGAGTTCAAAACCACCCTGTACAGTATGGGAGAAATGCCTGTTCCCACGTGGATACGTCCCAGGGCGGAAGCTATCGATGAAGAAAGATTCCAGACCATCTTCGCATCGCAGGAAGGAGCGGTAGCTTCTCCGGCTGCCGGTCTCCATTTCAGTCGCGAACTGTTCAAAAGAATGGAAATAAAAGGCGTTGACAAATGTTTCGCGACCGTCCACATAGGGCTGGGGCATTTCCGCAAGGTAGATGTTGAAGATTTGTCGAAGCACAAGATGGATTCGGAGCAGGCCATCATACCGGAATCCACTGCAGATATGGTAAACGAAGCACACCGCCGGGGACACCGCGTATTCTCTGTCGGAGCCACGGTAACGCGTGCCATCGAGACCCCTGTCACCACTACGAATGAGTTGAAACCTTTCAACGGATGGACTAACAAGTTCATATTCCCTCCCTACAGATTCTGCATCGCAGATGCAATGGTAACCAATTTTCATCTGCCTTACTCCACGATGCTGATGAGTGCGACAGCTTTCGGAGGTTATGAATACGTTATGAAAGCCTACAAGGTGGCCATCAAGGAAGGCTACTCTTTCGGCACATACGGTGATGCCATGCTTATTCTGCCATAACAGCCTTTTGAATCACATTGTCGATTTCCGAATAAATCGGGTAAAAGGCATTGTCGTCAAGACTGGAATAACGCCCGCTTATGGCTCTGACCTGAGTCATTATTATATCCCCTGAAATTTCCCATTCCTTCTGCGGTATGGCGATGCCTTTTGACTGGATGAATGTCTTGAAGTCATTTTCCAGATTCACTCTCCTGAACAGCATATCCAGTGATTTCAAATCCTTTATACCCCTGAGTTCTCCACGGAATCTGTCGGAGAATTCAAGAGCGTACTTCATCTGAAGGGACTGCTTGTTGATTTTGACCAGCAAGTCGGTTACTCCGACTGTATCTATCGGGACGAACATATCCGGAATAATACCGCCTCCTCCATAGACCACTTTTCCTTTTTTGGTTACGAACTTCAGGGAATCATTGTGAGGTATGCTGTCCACATCCATCATCTCTCCGTGCTGATACCTTTCATATATGTCGAACAGATAATCTTCCTTTCCTTTTTCGTACGGTCTCTGAATGCATCGTCCTGTCGGAGTATAATAACGCGCCACGGTCAACCTGATTCCGGACTTGTCGGAAAAATAAACCGGTTCCTGTACGAGTCCTTTCCCGAATGAGCGGCGTCCGATTACTGTTCCCCTGTCATTATCCTGAATGGCTCCCGCCAGAATCTCGCTTGAAGAGGCAGAATTTTCATTTATCAGAACATACAGATTCACTCCCCTGCAGCTACCGGAACCATCAGCGGTAAACTCCTGCCGCGGACGATGCTGTCCTTCCATATAGACTATCATTTCATCTTTGGCCAGAAACTCATTTGAAAGGAGAAGAGCCTGATCCAGATAGCCTCCTGCATTATCCCTCAAATCGAACAGGAGTTTCTTCATCCCTTTGTCCAACATTCCCGGAACTACTGACATAAATTCAGCATAACTTGTCCTCGTGAATTTGGAAAGTTTCACATATCCTGTCGTATCATTTATCATATATGCCACATCCACACTTTTCACGGGAATCTTATCCCTTGTTATTGTGAAGGGGACTATTTCTCCGTCTCTCAAAATATCCAAATTTACCTTGGTTCCCGATGGGCCGCGCATCAGTTTTACCAATGAATCCTGGGGTATCCCCACACCGGCCACCGTATTGCCTTGTATCTTTATGATTCTGTCACCCGTCATCAATCCTGCCCGTTCCGAGGGGCCGGAGGCGATTATACTGATTACTATGGCTGTATCATTAGGAACATTGAAAGTAATCCCGATGCCATCGAAATGTCCCTGTAATTCATCTTCCGCTTCCTGAAGAATCTGCGGGGGCATATACACGGAATGAGGATCCAGCTCATTCATAATGAGCGGTATGAGTTTTTCCGAGAACTGACGTTTATCTATCGAATCGACGTAATTATTATCTATCTGGTTCAGTATAAGATTAATCTTGGCCCAATGGCGAAGTCCCATTTCATAGTTCCTGTTCCTGAGGCCATAAAAAATCCTCGAAACAGACGCGCCCAAAAGTACCAGAACCAGCCAGAATAAAACTTTCCTGACTATCTTCCAATTATGATTCATATCCTATAATTTGCAAACTTCTATTCCCACCCTTTCCAGCAGGTCTATCCCGTCTCTGACCCGATATTCGTCCTGATAAACGACCCTTTTGATTCCTGACTGAATAATGAGTTTCGCACATTCGATACAAGGTGCGGCAGTGACATAAAGAGTCGCGCCAAGACTGCTGTTGCCCGACTTGGCGACTTTCGTAATGGCATTCGCCTCTGCGTGAAGAACATAGGCTTTGGTTTTCCCCTCATCATCTTCACAGATATTTTCGAAACCTGACGGAGTCCCGTTATATCCATCGGAAATAATCATTTTGTCCTTGACGATGAGTGCTCCGACCTGTCGCCGCTTACAATAGGAATTCGTGGCCCAGATTCGTGCCATTTCAAGATAATTCCTATCAAACTTGCACTGCTTATTATCCATCCTGTCTCTGATAAAGATACCGTTTTATACTTCTTTTCGGAGTTTTTTCGAACTCCTCGGGAAATATTTCTATTGACGAAATTTTGTTGAACGCCGCTTCGGAATCATTGTAAGCCCTTACACATTCCTTAAGTTTCTGCAAGAGCTGTTCCGAAGAGAGAGACTCTGACGCGACCCTGTCCGCATCAGGGAAAATCAAGGCGACAAGTTTCCCGTGATCGTCTATCACAAGCGTCTCCGATACATAGGGCATATTGTTCAATTGGTTTTCTATCTCCTCAGGATAGATATTCTGGCCATTGGATCCCAGTATCATACTCTTGCAACGT
>JAGHUZ010000139.1 GCA_018064575.1 Candidatus Minthomonas equi | reverse complement strand
ATTTCCATCATCCCTCCCTTAATGATTCCAAGCAGCTGAGCGCCAGGAAGAGGGAAGAACTACGCCCCATCATAGAAGAAAACTCTCTCGCCTGGGCTGTCACCGAGGTCAGTCCTGCAGAAATAGATGAAATCAATATTCTCTGGGCTTCGGTCGCGGGAATGCAACGCTCCATTGACAGGCTGCCGCTCCGTCCGGAGTTGATTTTGGTGGACGGGAACAGATTCCGGCCATACCGGGACCCCATTTCGAATTCCATTATACCTCATAAATGCATAGTTCACGGCGATGCCCTGTATGCATCCATCTCCGCCGCCTCCATTCTGGCCAAGACATATAGAGATGAATATATGAAGAAGATGGCACTTGAATATCCGGAATACGGATGGGATCGCAATATGGGATATCCCACACCTGAACACAGGAATGCCATAGAACGTTTCGGTCCCTCTCCGCTCCACCGCCGCACATTCCGGCTATTGCCGGATCCCACATTGTTCTGAGCCGGAAGCCGACGCCAAAGGATGCAGAAAAATCGGCATTGTACAAGAGATGCATAAGTAAATTCGTGAACCATTCCAAAACAGCTTAACTTTGCATAGTATTGAAAAAAACAATATGGAAAACAGAATACTCGAACTCCTCAGCGGAGTGGTGCACCCCGACACTGGAGAAAGCATCGTCAAAATGGGTCTTGTCGAAGATATCAAGTGCTCACCCGATGAAACTGTCCCTTCGGAAATCAAGTTCAAACTAACTTTCACCGGACACGACCCGCTTTCCGGTGCCATCAAACGCGAATGCTGTTCAGTTCTGGAAGCCGCATTTCCAGGTGTTAAGGTCTCCATTATGGAAATGATTCGCGAAAGAAAGAACGTAAAGAAAACCGTCAACGAACTGGATACGGAAGAACTTCAGAAAATCAAACATATCATCGCCATCGCCTCCGGCAAGGGCGGCGTCGGCAAATCCACTGTCGCAGTTAATCTGGCGGTAGCTCTCGCGAAAAAGGGATATAAGGTGGGCCTGGCAGATGCCGACGTTTACGGCCCTTCGGTGCCGAAAATGACCGCCACGGAAGGCTACCGACCCACAGCGATAGAAGGGGATAACGGACCGAGCAGTTTCGATTTGCTCGTACCAGTGGAGAAATATGGAGTAAAATGGATGTCCATCGGGTATTTTGCAGACCCTGACCAGGCTTTGATATGGAGAGGACCTATGGCTTGCAATGCCCTCAAGCAAATGATTCTGCAGGTCAGATGGGGAGAACTCGATTACCTGCTGATCGACCTCCCTCCGGGAACGGGAGACATACACATCACCCTTGTACAGAGCATACCGCTATCGGGAGCCGTCATCGTCACCACACCGCAGGCCGTGGCTCTGGCGGACGTGATGAAAGGAGTGAATATGTTCACTCATAAAGATGTCAATGTTCCCATCCTGGGACTGGTGGAAAATATGTCCTGGTTCACTCCGGCCGAACTTCCCACTAACAGATACTTCATTTTCGGTCACGATGGCGGGAAAAAGATGGCGGATAGACTGGGTCTGCGTCTTCTCGGCCAGATTCCCATCTATATGTCACTCCGCGAGGGGGGTGACGCCGGCACTCCTGCAGCCCTGTCAGACGGAACGGATGCAGAAGCATTCCTGCATCTTGCAGAAAGAATCGCAGAAGATAACTGAGTAACGGCTATATCCGCCTATTGATACTCCAAAAGGTCTCCCGGCTGACATTCGAGAGCCCGGCAGAGGGCATCCAATGTCGAAAGCCTGACCGCTTTGGCCTTACCGGTCTTGAGAATTGATAAATTGGCGGGAGTTATGCCGACCTTTTCTGCCAATTCCCCGCACGACATCTTGCGGCGGGCCAGCATAACATCCACATTCACAATTATCGCCATAACTATTCAGCTTTGGTTTCCTCTTCGGGCTTGACATCCTGCGGAGTCTCAGGGCTGTCCGGACCCTTCAGGTATGAAGGAAGATTCATTCCGGCCATCTTGAAAAGGTCTTCAAGTGGAGGAACGGAGCCCATCATTCCAGAAATGAAATTGGAAGTGGCTGTCTTCCCCCCTTTCGAACCGGCACCGTCCCAGACGGTTACCTTATCTATCTTGATACCCTTGACAGCCTCGACCTGAGTCTTGACAAGTTCGGGAAGCTTGTCTGCTATAAGCATCGTGATGGCCTGCTGAGCATTCCCTCCGGCAGCGGTCACCAACTGACCGAAACCTTCTGCCTGTTTGGAAAGAACCTCGAAGATACCTTTGGCTTGAGCATCCATCTTCGCGAAGATGGCATCGGCTTCACCTTTGGCCATACGACGTATTTTTTCAGCTTCGGCTTCTGCCTGAATGATAGCTTTCTGCTTGTCTATTTCTGCGGCCACGACAATATTCGCCTGCTGGGTAGCCTTTTCCCTTTCAGCACGGGCGATTTCGGCATCACGTTCTGATTTGTATGCCTCTTCCAGAGCTTTGGCTGCCTGAACCTTTTCAGCGGCTACGGCCACACGTTCGGCCTCAGCCTGTTTTTCACGACGCAGGGCATCGGACTGTGCAATGGCTATTTTGGAATTGTTTTCACCCTCAACCGCCTTGGCATTGGCATCAGCGGTATTGATACGGGTATCACGGGACGTCTCAGCTATACGGATGTCCTTGTCCCTGTCAGCCTCGGCTTTACCGATTTCACCGTAACGGTTCTGCTCCGCCACACTCTTCTTGGCATCGTTGATGGCCTTGGCAGCTGCCTCTTTTCCAAGCGCTTCGATATATCCGGATTCATCCCTGATATCGGTCACGTTCACATTTATGAGTTTCAGGCCTATCTTCCTGAGCTCGGCCTCGACGTTCGTACTGACGTTGGCGAGAAACTTGTCACGGACGGAATTGATTTCCTCGATGTCCATAGTGGCGATGACCAGACGTAACTGACCGAAGAGAATATCAGTAGCAATGTTCCTGATGTCTTCTATGTGAAGTCCGAGAAGACGCTCGGCAGCATTGGTCATATTCTCCGGCTCGGTGGAGATACCGACAGTGAAACGGCAGGGTACATCCACACGGATGTTCTGCTTCGAAAGGGCGTTGGTCAGATTACATTCGATGGAAATCGGGGTCAGGTCCAGAAATGCATAACTCTGGAATACAGGCCACACGAAAGAGGCCCCGCCGTGGATACACTTTGCGGATGAAATGCCTCCCTGTTTGGTTTTACCGGTCTTTCCGTAAATTACCAGTATCTTGTCGGAAGGACAGCGTTTGTAGCGTCTGAGGATAGCCGTGAAAGTAACGAAAATCACGGCGACAATGATGAGAATCAGATAAAGTTCCATAGTACTATACGATTAATGTATTAATTCTGTCAACGAGCAGAGTGCTCTTGTTTATTACTTCTATAACTTCAATGGGGGTTCCGGTAGGGATGGTGTCAGATTCAGTCTGAGCATTGTATTCCCTGACTGCATTGCTGATGGTTATCTGGATTTTACCTTCTCCGGCGCGATGACCGGGGATGGTCAGATAAACCGTTCCCTGACAACCGACCGCTCATTTTTCCACTTCGATGTTTCCGGACTGCTGCATACCGCTCAGCCACTTGAACAGGAGCATTACCACAGTGACCAGAGCAAGTCCCACGACCACAGAAAGGAACCAGAGCATAAAATATGATTCGACGGAGTCCGCCAGAAGTATGGCTGTCCACCCGAATCCAAGGCAGAAGTTCACAAAATTTCTGAAAGTAAAAAGGTTTATGCCGCTTCCGGCATCAGGCAAATCGGAATCGGTATCGAAATCCGATATCGTGTCCGTATCCGCACCGACAAAAGTCATAATGCTTTGGATGACAAAAATCAATGAAGCGCTCAATGTCAGTCCCCATAGGACCTTCATCAGCACGGTTAAGGAATACCACCATTCTAACATTTTCCGTATCGTTTATTGGTTATTTTATGCGAAAATAAAAAAAGTTATCGAAATTCGATAACTTTTTATCAGTTTTTGAATAAAATTTCAATGTCGGCTATACATTAAAGAGAAAATGCATTATATCCCCGTCTTCCACGACATAATCCTTTCCCTCTGTAAACAGACGGCCGGCGGCACGGCAGGCGGCTTCGGAACCGTATTTCAGATAATCATCGTATTTGATGACTTCGGCACGTATGAATCCCTTCTCGAAGTCGGTATGGATAACTCCTGCGGCACGGGGAGCCTTGTCTCCCTTATTTATGGTCCAGGCACGCACTTCAGGTTCTCCGGCGGTGAAATAGGTCTGAAGATTGAGCAGCGAATATGCTTTCTGTATCAGTCTTTCGACACCGGAATGTTCAAGGCCTATCTCAGAAAGAAACATCTGCCTCTCCTCATAATCCTCGAATTCAGCTATATCGGATTCGATTTTGGCGGCAATAATCATCACTTCGGCATCTTCATCCCTGACGGCCTCGCGAAGTTTCTCGGTATATTCATTGCCGGTAACAGCGGAAGATTCATCGACATTGCAGACATACAGAACAGGCTTATTGGTAAGAAGCCAGAACTCGCGGGCGATTTTCTCCTCCTCGGCATTTTCGAGTTTCACACTACGGGCAGAAAGGCCGCTGCGAAGCGCATCGCGATACCTGTTCAGAAGGTCGGCCGCCTTTCTCGCACTCTTGTCCCCGCACTGAGCTTGTTTCTGCACTTTGGCAAGACGGTTTTCCACTGTTTCGAGATCTTTGATTTGAAGCTCCGTATCGATGATTTCCTTATCTGTGACAGGATTCACCGACCCGTCAACGTGAACTACATTCGGGTCATCAAAACATCTGATGACGTGCAAGATGGCATCGGTCTCCCTGATATTGGCCAGAAACTGATTTCCCAGACCTTCTCCCTTGCTCGCCCCTTTCACCAGACCGGCTATATCCACGATTTCTACGGTAGCGGGAACTATCCTCTTGGGATTCACCAGTTTGGCAAGTTCGTTCAATCGCTTGTCGGGGACATTGGTAGCTCCGATATTTGGGTCAATGGTACAAAAAGGGAAATTGGCAGCTTGGGCCTTACCTGAACTTATACAGTTGAAAAGGGTGGATTTGCCTACATTCGGCAGTCCTACTATTCCGCAGCGAAGTGACATTTTATTCTTATTTTTGTTTCGTGATGCAAAAGTAAACACTATGAAGGCATTCCCCAAATTTGCGTTCCTCTTTATTTGCCTTGCGGCAATATGTCCTGCCTCC
>JAGHUZ010000295.1 GCA_018064575.1 Candidatus Minthomonas equi | reverse complement strand
CTGTTTCATAGATGGCGGCAACAAGAGAAACGCCATCGCCCGTGAGGCTTGTGCCATCATCGGTTTTTCTCAAGAATCACTCAAGAAGGTGACGGACATTTTCACCGCGACTCTGGCGGAAATCAAATCAGAATTCAGCATATCCGATTCAGGAGTTGACGGTTCTTTCGTGGAATCTTCCTGGAACGGAAGCGTTATTGATAAGGAAACTGCGCTTAACCTCATAAGTTCACTGAACGGAGTACCACATGGCGTACTGTCAATGAGTGCGGAGATGAACGGTCTCGTGGAAACATCCACGAATCTGGCGTCTGTCAAAATGCCGGAAGAGGGCATCATACGAATCGGGACCAGCCAGAGAAGTTCCATAGACAGCGCCAAATACTACGCGGCGGAAATAATTGAAGCCGCATTTCTGACTGCCGGAGCGGAAGTGACTCACGAATCGGAATATCCGGGTTGGAAACCGGTATTGACATCACGGATACTCGACATCACCAGGGAATCATACAGAAGACTTTTCAAGACCGAGCCTGTCGTAAGAGCCATTCACGCGGGACTCGAATGCGGCCTGTTCCTGACGAAATATCCCTATCTTGATATGATATCTTTCGGTCCCACCCTGCGTAACGTCCATACTCCGGGGGAAAAACTGGAGCTGGCCAGCCTTGACAAGTTCCAGGCACTCCTGTATGATGTCCTCAAGAATTTAAAATAAACATTCCGCTATGTCTCACAGAATATCACCATCAATCCTCGGCGTGGATTTCACGGAACTCGGAAAAGTTTTGAATATCATAAATGAATCTGAGGCTGATTACATTCATCTGGATGTAATGGATGGTGTTTTCGTTCCGAACATTTCCTTCGGTTTTCCTGTAATAAAGAGCATTTCTTCACACATCGGAAAGCCGATGGATGCCCATTTGATGATAACCGACCCCGACAGATATGTCGAGCGCTGCGCAGAATGCGGATGTTCAATGGTGAGTGTCCACTATGAGGCCTGCACACATCTTGACCGTATTCTTTCCCATATCAGGGAATATGGGATGAAGGCAGGCATAGCACTCAATCCGCATACACCCGCATCGGTCTTGGAATACAGCATAGAAAAGGCGGATTTTGTTCTGCTTATGTCAGTAAATCCTGGTTTCGGCGGTCAAAAATTCATTTCATCCACTTACAGAAAAATCGAAGAGGTCCGGAAAATGGCGGACAGACTGGGATTGAAAGATTTCCCCATCGAAATAGACGGAGGTGTAAACTCCGATAATGCCGGAAAACTTGTTAATGCCGGTGCCGGCATTCTGGTGGCAGGCAATGCCGTTTTCAATGCTCCTAATCCCTCTGAAATGATTCGTTTACTGAAATGGTGCTGAAATCTCTCACCTCATTGTTTCAGATGATATAGGAAACTTCCTTGAAGGCAAAGCTTCTTTCTCTCCCGTCCCTGGTAATTACCTGCAGACGGGACGTTTTTCTATCGACACCCGCTATACAGGCCTCGATTCTCTCCAGAACGGCTAAGCCGTCAGGAGTCTTCACCAGATATGAATGCCATTCATTTTTACGGTAAAGATTTTCTATGTAGAGATTATGGATGTCCTGTCTGAACGGTGCGGAGTCAAGAGAACCGTACAGTTTAAAAAAAATGGAAAGAAAACTGTCCAGTTCCGATTTCAAATCCAAGGGACAGTCATATCTTCCCATCTCCTCCAGGCATTGTTTCATAGATACCGGATTAGGAATATCGGAGTCGAACCGGCATTGGTGCACATTGATTCCGATGCCGACTATGGATGCTGACACTTTGTCACCGGAAACGGTATGTTCCAACAGCATTCCTGATAATTTTCTGTCAGACACATAGATATCATTCGGCCATTTTATCCTGGCAGATATTCCGTGTGTTTTCAGGTAATCCACTACAGCCACACTGGCTATTTCAGATATGAGAAACTGGTCGGACGCCAAAAGGAACGAAGGCTTAAGGAGAATGGAAAATGTCAGATTTTCAGAACGTTGAGACTTCCACACATTACCCTTTTGTCCTCTTCCGGAGCTCTGATATTCAGCAGCCCAAACAGTTTTGTCCCCGTATGTCATCTTCCCGCGGAAAGCATCCATATTGGTCGAGTCCGTTTCTTGTTTCCAAATGACTGACATTTCTATCGTTTTTTGCATTATATTTGTAGATTCCCAAGTCAAAGGTAATACATATATGAATATTATTGACACCATCGCAGAAGCGATGTCCGAAAAAAAAGGCAAAAGAATCGTATCGCTCGATTTGCGGAAGACCGCTTCTCCCATTACAGACCATTTCGTCATTTGCAATGCCGATTCGACCCCTAACGTAAATGCCATAGCGGACAACATAGAAGACAGGCTCATTGAAAAGTGTGAGCGAAAACCGGTCCGTATGCAAGGGAAGGAAAACGGTTTTTGGGTCATTATGGATTATTCCGATGTCGTAGTTCACGTTTTTCAGACAGAATACAGAAATTTTTACAGGTTGGAAGACCTATGGGCGGATGCCGATAAAAAAGAATATAGGGAAGAAGAATAAACAGATTATTATGGAAAACAACAATACTGACAGGAAATCACCCAACACCGATAGAAAGCCGAATATGCCTCAGCCAGCCAGGAGAAGTAACTGGATTTGGATTTTTTATATGCTCGTCATCGCGACGGTCATCTATTTTTGGAGCGGGACTACAAGCGGAAATCCTGTAAAAACCGAATGGATGACTGTCAGGGAATCTATGATTCCAAATGGTGACATCGAAAAAATCATCTATATCACCAACCTCCATAAAGCGGAAGTCACCATAAAGAAGGATTCCCTTTCAAAGTACACCAACAGGTATTTCGCAGGTCAGGAGCCAAAGTCCGGCCCGCACTTCTATTTCATAGTGTCGGACAATTTCAATGCTGAAGAAAGTTTCGCCCAGGCACGTGAAGGTCTCCCCGAAGACAGGAAATTCGAGGTGATAAATGAAGAAGAAACCAATTTCTGGGGTCCCATCATCGAATGGGTTCTATTCCCCCTGATTCTGTTCGGACTGCTTTGGTTCATTATGTTCCGTCCTATGCAGAAAGGAATCGGAGGTGGTGGTCCGGGTGGCGTTTTCAATGTCGGCAAGTCATCGGCTCAGCTCTTCGACAAGAACAATACCCACTCCAAAGTCACTTTCAAGGATGTGGCCGGTCTCGAAGAAGCCAAGGTGGAAGTTATGGAGATAGTGGACTTTCTGAAGAATCCCAATAAATATACCGCCCTCGGTGGGAAGATACCCAAAGGCGCTTTGCTGGTAGGGCCTCCCGGTACGGGAAAAACCCTTCTCGCCAAAGCGGTGGCTGGAGAAGCCGATGTTCCGTTCTTCTCCATTTCAGGTTCCGACTTCGTGGAAATGTTTGTGGGAGTAGGAGCCTCCAGGGTCCGTGACCTTTTCAGACAAGCCAAGGGAAAAGCCCCTTGCATCGTTTTCATCGATGAAATAGACGCAGTCGGCAGAGCTAGAAGCAAGAACGGAGGCTTCACATCCAATGATGAACGGGAGAACACATTGAACCAACTTCTGACTGAAATGGATGGTTTCGGTTCGAATTCGGGAGTGATAATACTGGCGGCCACGAACCGTGCAGACATTTTGGATAAAGCTCTGATGCGTGCCGGACGTTTCGACAGACAGATACACGTTGACCTTCCGGAACAGACCGAACGTCTGGAAATATTCAAAGTTCACCTACGAAATCTGAAATTGGAAGAAAATTTCAATGTCGAATTTCTAGCCAAGCAGACTCCCGGTTTTTCAGGGGCCGACATCGCCAATGTGTGCAACGAAGCTGCACTCATTGCCGCAAGGCACGATAAGAAACAGATTACAAAACAGGATTTTCTGGATGCGATAGACAGAATCGTCGGAGGTCTGGAACGCAAGAGCAAGAT
>JAGHUZ010000270.1 GCA_018064575.1 Candidatus Minthomonas equi | reverse complement strand
ATCGTGAGCGCTTCATATATGAAGCTTCCGACTTGGTGTATCATACCCTTGTACTGATGGAATCTATGGGTGTGAGCATCGCTGACCTAGAATCAGAACTCAAGATTCGTCATTAAAGACACACTTGTCATAATTTTGAAAATGACTTATCTTTGAAGAAAGGTTCTTGCACAATAATTATCTATGAGCAGACGCATCGAATATCTTGACTTCCTGAAATTCTTCGCGATTTTTTCAGTGCTGCTTGGTCATTCGACCGAGCAGATGTCGGCCAATCTGTTCTGGGATCATCCGCTATGGGAATTCATATATTCGTACCATATGCCCCTGTTTATGTTCCTGTGCGGTTTTTTCTTCCGTTCCTCACTCAAAAAGCCTTTCGGGCAGATGACCGCCGTCAAATTGCGACAGCTCGGAGTTCCGTCTCTGACCGCCTTTGCAATAGACTGCCTGCTGCTGTTCTGCCTCGGAACCACAGCCATAGCCGACCTGTGCGAGTTCTCGTTCGCCGGATTCATTAACAGCGTCTGGTTCCTGAAATGCGTTCTGTTCTGCTATCTGATAATGTACCCAATGTGCAAACTGGTCAGAAACGACATTGCCGCATCGCTGACAGCATCCGCACTTATAACCCTGATTCCCGGATGCGATATTGTCAATTTGAATTTCATGCTCCCGATGTTCTGTCTCGGTATGGTCTGCGGTAATCACCTTGATTCCATCGAAAAGCACCGCAGGTGGCTGCTTCTGCTGTCAGTGGTGCTGTTCTCGGTTCTGCTGTGCTTCTGGTCGGGCCGGCTCACCGTGTATATGGTTCCGACGAAGACTATTGATTTCGCTTCCGGCTCCGTCGATTGGCATAATCTTCTGATTACCCTTTATCGGCTGGCCATCGGAATGGCAGGGACAATGACCTTCTTCCTTCTCGCAAGGCCCGTGTACGGATGGCTGTCAAAATTTTCTTTCGCACAGACTCTCTGCCGCATAGGAGGTGCCACGCTGGGCATCTATTTCCTCCAGACATTCCTTCTGGAGATATTGGTGAACAGACTGTGCGTCTATCTTCCGCTGCCGTGGTCGTATGCGGCCGCTTTACTGCTCGCAGTGCTTGAACTTGCAGTCTGTTACAATCTTGTCCGGCTGATACGCAAGTCTGGCGTGGCGTCTCTTCTCATTCTGGGAGAAATCAGAACAATGGGAGAATAAAAGTCAAAGTGGCGGAGTCGAAATTTATGCCGATGCGGTCTTCACGTGCGACATCTCCTTTCGCGAGAGTTTGGAGTTATGAATTTTCAAAAAGCTTCTTACATTTGCAGTTAATATTTTAATCTTGAAAATGAGACCAAGGGTAAAGAGAGGTCCTGCCGCAAGAAGTAAAGGCACGGCCGGAAATGAGAATCGCCGCTTTGAGGGCGAACGCAGTAATTTCAACAGACATTCAGAGGATACCAACGCCCGTCCCCGCAGGAGTTTCCGTGGCGGGAATGCCGAGGATAATTCCCGTCCCCGCAGGAGTTTCCGTGACAGAAAACCGTTCGAAGGAAGGGAGCGCGGGAGAAGAGTCAATCCTGACGGAGACTATGCCGTTGCACCGAAGGTAAAGGTGCGCAAGCCGCAGGGCTCAAAATCAGTTACGAAGCAGCCTTCCTCTCCGGATACCATCCGTCTGAACAGGTTTATCGCCAATTCCGGAGTCTGCTCCCGCAGGGAGGCGGATGAATATATAAGTGCCGGCGTAGTAACCGTCAACGGCGAGGTCGTGACGGAGCTGGGTGTCAAGGTGCATCGTGACGATGACGTCCGGTTCAATGGAGAACGTCTCAAGGGGGAGAAGAAGGTGTATATCATTATGAACAAGCCCAAGGATTTCGTTACCACTACATCCGATCCCCACGCGGAAAAGAGTGTGATGGATTTGATTTCCAAGGAAATGTGTCCGGAAAGGGTGTTTCCTGTGGGACGTCTCGACAAATCCACCACCGGGGTGCTTCTGTTTACAAATGACGGGGCTCTTACCGAAACCCTTACTCATCCTTCATACGAAAGGAAGAAAATCTATCAGGTGGTGCTTGACAAGAATCTGAAAAAGAGTGATTTCGAAAAGATTCTTTCCGGTATCGAACTTGAGGACGGATTTATCGCTGCGGATGCTCTTTCTTATCTCGAAGAGAAGGAAGACCATCTGGGAATAGAGATACATTCCGGCCGTAACCGCATCGTGCGCAGGATTTTCGAATCTTTCGGGTACAGTGTGAAACGTCTCGACAGAGTGTATTTCGCAGGGCTTACCAAAAAAGATTTGCGTCGGGGTCAGTGGCGTTTCCTTACAGAGAGAGAAATAGGCATTCTGAAAATGGGGTCTTACGAATAGTATGGTTGGCAAACACATACATAAGGCCGGATTCGTCAATATCATCGGGAATCCGAATGTGGGAAAATCAACCCTGATGAATGCTCTTGTTGGTGAGCGTTTGTCCATCATTACATCCAAATCGCAGACGACGCGTCACCGGATAATGGGAATCGTAAGCGGAGACGATTATCAAATCGTCTATTCCGACACTCCGGGTATTCTGAAGCCTTCCTATCGGCTGCAGGAAAGTATGATGGATTTCGTGGATGGAGCCATCGGAGATGCAGACATAATTCTTTACGTGACGGATACCGTGGAATCCCCACAGAAACATAAAGAGTACATCGAAAAACTTTCCCGAGTGGACAGTCCTATCATTCTGGTCTTGAATAAAATCGATATTTCCACACAGGAAAAGGTTACTGAACTTGCCGGCCTATGGCATACATTGCTTCCCAAGGCGGAGATTTTCGCCGTATCGGCTCTGGAAAAATTCAATCTCGATTCGGTTTTCGAAAAAATTCTCGAACTGCTTCCGGAGAATCCGGCCTGGTATGACAAAGATACACTCACAGACAGGAACTTGCGTTTCTTCGCTTCTGAAATTATCCGCGAGAAGATTCTGACCAATTATACCAAGGAAATTCCATATTGCTGCGAAGTGGTGGTGGAAGAATTTCACGAAGGGGAGGAAAAATACGAAATCAGCGCGATAATTAACTGTATGCGCGATTCCCAGAAGGGAATTCTTATAGGGAAGAAAGGGGCGGCATTGAAGAAGGTAGGTACCGAAGCGCGCCTGGATATGGAAGCATTCTTCGAAAAGAAGGTGGTTCTGCACCTGTTCGTGAAAGTTAATCCCGACTGGCGGGAAGACAAACGCAAACTCAAGTCTTTCGGATATATTCAATAAACATATTTTCCATTTCGCTATGAAACGTTATTTGTTTCCATTGCTGGCGGCAGCCTTTATGCTGACAGCGGCATCTTGCTCAGACAGCAAGTACCAATCTGTACCGGGTGACCCTATGCATACCCGGATTTATACCCTCGACAATGGCCTTCAGGTCTATATGACCGTAAACAAGACCGAACCCCGTATCCAGACCTATATCGCAGTAAAGGTCGGGAGTAAGAATGATCCTTCCGAGACGACAGGTCTTGCCCATTATTTCGAGCATCTTATGTTCAAGGGTACCGAACAGTTCGGAACTTCGGACTATGCCGCTGAAAAACCTATGCTTGATGAAATCGAGAGGCTTTTCGAAGTTTATCGTCAGACCACTGACGAGGCACAGCGGGCTGCCATCTATCATCAGATAGACTCTGTCAGTTATGAAGCGTCGAAACTGGCCATCCCAAATGAGTATGACAAGTTGATGGCTCTCATAGGAGCTGATGGAACAAATGCCTGGACCTCCACTGACGAGACCGTCTATACCGAAGACATACCTTCAAATCAGATAGACAACTGGGCCCGCATTCAGGCCGACCGTTTCCGTCATAATGTCATCCGCGGTTTCCATACCGAACTGGAGACAGTCTATGAGGAAAAGAATATGAGTCTCACCCAGGACAGCCGCAAGGTTTGGGAAGCCCTCGACCAGGCATTGTTCCCAAATCATCCGTATGGGAAACAGACTACCCTCGGAACTCAGGAACATCTGAAAAACCCTTCCATCACCAATATCAAAAACTATTACAAGACCTATTACGTTCCCAATAATATCCGTATTTGCCTTTCGGGTGATTTCGACCCAGACGAAATGGTGGCGGTCATAGAGAAATACTTTGGGGACTGGGAGCCAAATCCCTCGATTCCTGTTCTCGACTTCGGAGAAGAGCAGCCTATAACCGAACCTGTGGTGAAGGATGTCTATGGCTTGGAGGCTGAAAATATGGCGATGGCCTGGAGACTTCCGAAAATGGCAGAACTGAAGACTTCCGCGAGCGCTGCCATAGCGTCATCCATTCTCTACAACGGGAATGCCGGTCTGATAGACCTTGATGTGATGCAGCGCCAGAAGGTTTTGAGTCTCTATGGCGGATATCAGCCGGGAACTGATTACAGCCAGTTCATTATAATGGGCAGAGCCAAGGAAGGTCAGAGTCTGGAAGAGGTTCGTGATATCGCTCTCGAAGAAGTGGCCAAACTGCGTGCCGGTGATTTCGATGAATCACTTATTCAGGCTACCATAAACAATCTCAAACTTGCACAAATGCAGGAACTCGAAAACAATTCGACCCGTGCCGTGAAATTCGTGGATGCATTCATTAACGGTTTGGACTGGAAAGATGCCTCAAGGCAGGTGGAAATCCTCTCCGGTATCACCAAGGATGATGTCGTGGCTTTCGCCAATGAATATCTCGGTGAGAATTCCTATGCGATAGTTTACAAGAGAATGGGCGAAGATAAGAACGTTCAGAAAATTTCCGCTCCGAAAATTACCCCCATCGTTACCAATCGTGACCGTCAGAGTGGTTTCCTGACTGATATTCAGAATGCTGAAGTCAAACCCATCGAGCCTGTATTCGTGGACTTCTCCAAGGAAATGAGTCAATTCGAACTTGCTAAGGGAGTGAACGTGCTCTACAAGCAGAATATCACGAATGATATTTTCTCCATCGATTTCGTATTCAACACTGGCATTATGGACTGCCCGTTCATCAATACAGCCTGCGACTATCTTTCCTACCTCGGAACTCCCGATATGACTGCCGGACAGATAGCTTCGAAGATGTACTCCCTTGCCTGCTCTTTCAGTATTTATGCCTCCGAGAGCAAAACCACGGTGAGCGTGAGCGGCTTGAGCGAGAATATGGAGGGAGCCGTCAGAATCGTCGAAGCCCTTATTATGAATGCAGTTCCCGATGAAAGCATTCTCGCGAACGTGAAAGGCGATATCCTCAAGAGCCGCCTTGATAACAAGACCAGACAGCGAGCCTGTGCCACGGCACTTCAGAGATATGCCCTTATGGGACCGGATTATATACGGAAGAGCGTTATGAGTAATGACGCTGTATCCGCTCTTAATTCTGACGAACTTCTCGCCAAAATCCGTGAAATTTTCGCCAAGGGACACGAAATCCAGTACTATGGACCTATGACAGAAAATGATTTCAAGGCTGCAGTCAGTGATTGCCATAGCGTAACGGATGGTGCCGAGGCTCTTGCTGAACGTTTTGAGCCGAGACTCCGGACAGATGAAAATCAGGTAGTGATGACCCAGTATGATGCCAAGCAGATATACTACTATCAGTACAGTAACAGGGGTGAAAAATTCTCTGTAGGCGATATGGCCGATTTGGAACTCTACAACGAATATTTCGGTGGAAGTATGAACGCCATCGTATTTCAGGAGATGCGGGAAGCCCGCGGTCTGGCGTACAGCGCCTGGGCGCGGATGTACAATCCTTCATTTGCTGACGGTGACTATTACTATATAGCTTTCATCGCCACGCAGAATGATAAGATGCAGACAGCCATCGAGGCCTTCGATGACATCATAAATGAAATGCCGCAGTCAGAGGCTGCATTCAAGGTCGCCAAAGAAGCGCTCATCGGACGTCTCCGTACCCAGCGCGTCAACGGGGCTGCCGTGCTCAACGAGTATGCATATTGCAGGAGAATGGGCTTGACCGAGTCTCCGGACAGACAGATTTTCGAAAAGGTTCAGTCTCTTGAACTCAAGGATGTGGTCGCCACGCAGCAGAAATGGGTGAAGGGACGCAAGTACACCTATGCCATCCTCGGTGATATCAAGGATTTGGATACCAAATATCTGTCAAGCCTCGGCCCTGTGAAAATAGTTTCCCTCGAAGAAGCTTTCGGATATTGATTCCGATTCTATTAATAAGTGGAGGTCGGCTAAGAAGCTGTTTAAATTAATTGCTTCTTAGCATCGACTCTGCTGATTACGAGATTTATAATGAATACGGATGCTTTCAGGATTACATCATCTGACGATGGAGTGAGTGTGAATAATATTTTGGGAATGGAATAAAATGTATAACTTTGCCCCTTCAATGAGTATGACAGGCACATATAATTC
>JAGHUZ010000218.1 GCA_018064575.1 Candidatus Minthomonas equi | reverse complement strand
CCATACACGACCGGATGTCCTGCGGTAGGCATCACTTCGGCCTTGTCGGCTCCTGCTTCCAGAAGAAGTTCTACCAGACGTCCGGCGCATTTGTTCATATCCTCCTTATGTTCGGGGTCTGAACTGACGGAAGGAATTCTAAGAAGGCTGAACAGTTCATTTATGAAGCGTTCCTTGTTTTGCTGATAGTACTGTTTCATCATTTTTCGTTTTTGCGTTCCAATTCTGCCACTATGGTTTCTGCCCCTGTGACATAATCTCCTATTTTTACATTTACCTTCGTTCCCAGTGGAAGAAACAGATCGGCTCTGGACCCGAATTTGATGAATCCGAGTTTTTCACCAGCTTTCATATTCTTGTCGAATTCAGCATAACACACCACTCTCCTGGCGAAAAGGCCCGCTATCTGGCGGCACAATACCTCGGTGCCGTCTTCATTTTTGATTACTACAGTAGTCCTTTCGTTCTTGGTGGATGATTTTGGGTGCCAGGCTGCCAGATAATTTCCCGGATGATATTTGAAAAAGCTTATTTTACCGGTGAGGGGTACCCAATTGATATGGACATTGAAGAATGACATAAATACGGATACCTGTAGTCTTTTTTCGTGAAAGTATTCATTTTCTTCCACTTCCTCGATTATTACGATTTTTCCGTCAGCGGGGGCCGTTATCGAATGACTGTCTCCGCTCGGACGACGTTTGGGCTCCCTGAAAAAGGTTATGAGGAAAACGGAAAGAAAAAACGGTATGGCTGAGAGCGCTACAGTCCATATCCGTATTCCGCTGAAATAAAACAGCACCGATGCGAAAAGAGCGGTGAATATGACGGAAATCAGAATCGTGGATAATCCTTCTTTGTTAATTTTCATATGGTTGGAAATTTATGACAGTTGGTGAGTCTATAGGCAATTTGAAATCAAAATATAACTTATGGATGCCGGAAAAGCCAGAAGTGCTCCGTCGAATCTGTCCAGGAGACCTCCGTGTCCGGGCATTATCCGGCCTGAATCCTTGACATCGAAATGTCTTTTGAACTGGGACTCGGCCAAATCTCCTATGGTCCCGGTCACATTCACGATGAATGAGATGATAAGGGCGTGTAGGATGCTGCATTGCAGCATACCTGTTTCAGAAAGAATATAACCCGCTGTGAGTGAACTTACAAGACTTCCGATATATCCTATGACCGTTTTCTTGGGAGAGATGGATGGACAGAGTTTTTTTGAGAAAAAACGCCGTAGCGTCATACCGAAGACGTAGGCTCCGACATCTGAACACCACAGCATTATAAGAATGGCCAGCAGGGGAAGCGCATTGAAATCCCCATTGTCGAATACTGCTATGCAACATAGCGAAAACGGTACGGCTATATATAGAATCGGTGTCATAAGAAAGGGAAGGATTCTGTAATAGTCGGAATCGTGTCCTATCAGGGTGGACGTTATGATTAAAATCAAAACTATGATTACAGACAGAAACCATCTTGTATCGGCTTCGTAACCGAATACGCAGAATGAAACGGTAAAAAGTGCAGCTCCACAGAGAAGAGTGAGCAAGTAGGGGATACAGCGGATTTTTTTCACTGAAATACGGATATACTCTGTCATCATCGTCAGTGTGATAAACAGAAAGACCAGTCCGAATGCTTCCGCCCTCCATAAAAGGGAAGCGATAATCACGGCCAGGAAAACTATTCCGCTAATGGTTCTCGTTACCAGATTATTCATCGTCTTTTCATTCTTGTTCAGTATCGGAGTCCTTCATGGGGGACGATTCTTCAGTGTGAATCGCTTCGGGTGTCTTCCCGCCTTTCCGTGCTCCGAAAATCTTTTCGAGGTCATCACTGAATATCACCTCTCTTTCCAGTAGCATCTCTGCCAGTTTCGTAAATCCATCAAGATTCTCCTTCAGCACTTTCAGCGCTGTTTCGTGTGCGGTGTCGATGAATCTGCGCACTTCACTGTCGATTACTTCGGCCGTTTTTTCACTGTATGGCTTGGCGAATGTGTAACCGTCATTGGCGTTATAGAATGAAATGTTTCCGACTTTTTCGCTCATTCCGAAATAGCTTACCATAGCGTATGCCTGTTTTGTCACTTTCTCAAGGTCATTCATCGCTCCTGAGGATATCTTACCGTTGATGATTTCTTCGGCTGCCCTTCCTCCGAGGGTGGCTGCCATTTCATCCATCATCTGTTCGGTAGTGGACAGCTGTCTTTCCTCCGGCAGATACCAGGCTGCGCCAAGTGCTTGTCCGCGTGGGATGATGGTTACTTTCAGCAGAGGATTGGCATTAGGCAGCATC
>JAGHUZ010000114.1 GCA_018064575.1 Candidatus Minthomonas equi | reverse complement strand
TAACTGCTGCGTGATGAACCGGAATAACTGCTGCCCGAAGACCGCGTCTGCGATGACTGCCTGCCCGAATAAGGACTCCTCGAAGAGGACCTTACCGAGTTTACTGTTCCTGAAGTCGATGAAGAGCGTAGGGAGCCGTTTGAGACTGCGCTTCCCCTTGAAGTGGTGGAACTGCTTCCATACGTGCTTCTGGCGGCTGTACCGGTAGAGGGACGATATGTCCCTGACTCCGAACGTGAAGAGGATGTACCCGTACTGCGGCTTACAGCCCCGGTATTCGAGCGACCATTCGACAAATACCTTTCAGGACCTCCGCCATTCCCTGAGCGTGTCACAGAAGAAGAAGCTGCCGAAACAGTACTTGAACGGATATTTCTGGAGTGTACCTGAGATGCATTCCTGCCTGTTCCCGATTCCACTGCTGTTCCTCTAGTTACTGTCCTGCTTTCTACACTGCCTGCGGCAACACTGGAGCGCGTAATGCCGCCACTTTCTCTGATCGCTTCTGAACGGGTAACACTCTGTCCCGCTCTGGAACCTCCCGAACGGGTGATTGACTCCATTCCACCGGAACGGCTGACAGCCTTACGTTCAATTCCCGCCTGACGGCCTCCGGAGGCTTCAGCGCCGCGAGCTGCCATTCCTGTCACATTTCTGCCCGCAGCCCGGGATTTCGTAGCATACCCCGCAGTACTTCCTCTGGGAGACACTGAATATCCTCTACCGCGAGGAGTATGAACTACAGGTCTGGCCGCATAATACCTGCCCGGACCATACCAGGGATGATATGGGACATAAGGACCATAATAATGAGGAACGTAATGCATATAATGGCCGTGCCAAGGCCCCCAAGGTCCCCATGGATCCCAAGGAGTCCAAGGATTCCAAGCACTCCAGGAATACCACCTCCATCTGTATGGTCTCCAATACCAGGAATCCCAATACCACGGGTCTCCGTACCACGGATTCCAAAACCAGGGATCGCTGTAATTCCAACCAAGGTTGATATTGACTTTGTATATCGGCTTCAACGGTTCATTCAGCAGTTTGCCTGTGCCGTTATCATCCATTATGACAGTGTATGTCTTATTGGGGACATACTCTATGTCCGCCACATTGTTCGATGGAGACAATACGATGGTATCACCGGTGGCTCCTGAATTATCGAAACATCTGGTGGAGGTTTTGGCGGAAAGATTGGATACGGCCGTGTTCTCACTCAGGAGAGCTGCGGATTCCTCAGCACCCGGCCTGTAGTAGATACCGTCTTCTTCATTCGAAGCGGTATAGGCTGACGTACCGCAGGATACCGGTACGTTCATCGCCAATGCTGCGTAAAATAAGAAGCTCTTTTTCATAATTCCTCCTTTTTTTATACTTTTGCCGCGGAGAATGACATAATGACGAATCATTCCACCCAGCCTTATCGCAAAAGTAACAAAAATTATTCCATAGACAACAAATTATGGCAAAAGAAGTCACTAACAGGGAAGACAATTACTCACAATGGTATAATAATCTGGTGGTTAAAGCGGACCTTGCTGAAAATTCAGCTGTTCGCGGATGTATGGTAATCAAGCCTTACGGTTATGCCATCTGGGAAAAAATGCACGAACAGCTTGACAGGATGTTCAAGGAAACCGGACACGTAAATGCATACTTCCCGCTCTTTATTCCCAAGTCATTCCTGAGCCGTGAAGCCGAGCACGTGGAGGGATTCGCCAAGGAGTGCGCAGTGGTAACACACCACCGCCTGATGAAAGACCCCAATGGCAATGGAGTGGTTGTTGACCCTGATGCCAGGCTCGAAGAAGAACTGGTGGTCCGTCCCACTTCCGAGACCATTATCTGGAACACATACAAGAATTGGATAAAATCCTACAGAGACCTCCCCATTCTCGTCAACCAGTGGGCAAACGTCGTACGTTGGGAAATGCGCACACGACTTTTCCTCAGAACCGCTGAATTTCTGTGGCAAGAAGGGCATACTGCACATGCTACCAAAATCGAAGCGATTCAGGAAGCTGAGAAAATGGTCAACGTATACGCCCGCTTCGCCCGTGAATATATGGCTATGCCGGTGGTCATCGGCACTAAGTCTGAACACGAAAGATTCGCCGGAGCCCTCGAAACCTTCTGTATAGAAGCTATGATGCAGGATGGCAAGGCACTTCAGGCCGGAACGTCGCATTTCCTGGGACAGAATTTCGCCAAGGCATTCGATGTCCAGTTCGCCAACAAGGAAGGCAAACTCGATTATGTCTGGGCCACGTCGTGGGGAGTATCCACCCGTCTGATGGGAGGACTCATAATGGCTCACAGTGACAATGAAGGGCTTGTTCTGCCTCCAAAACTCGCTCCAATCCAAGTAGTTATGGTCCCCATCTACAAAGGTGACGAAGAACTCTCCCAAATGAAGGAATATTTCCAAAAAATAGGTAAAGAACTTGCATCTCTCGGCATTTCATACAAAATAGATGACAGGGACAATGTCCGTTCAGGATTCAAGTTCGCCGAATGGGAGCTCAAAGGAGTGCCTGTACGTCTTACGGTCGGGCAGCGCGACATTGATAAGGGAATGGTGGAAATCGCCCGCAGGGATACCCGGGAAAAAGGAGAAACCCCGAGAGAAGGCATCGCACAGCACATTCAGAAACTTCTGGATGACATACAGGCCAATATCTACCGCAAAGCGCTGGACTACCGTGCTGCAAAGACCAGAAAAGTGGACGACTGGGAAGAATTCAAGGTCGAAATCGAAAAGGGAGGATTCCTCTTGTGCCACTGGGACGGCACCCCTGAAACCGAGGCCAGGATACAGGAAGAGACCAAGGCCACCATTCGTTGCATTCCCCTTGACACTGACGTAATTAAGGAAGAAGGCAAATGCATTTATTCAGGAAGACCCTCTCACCAGAGAGTTATCTTCGCCAGAGCTTACTAATCAATCCACAATATGGACGAAGACCGATATCAGACAATCACCGCCATCCAGAAGGAAATTCTCGAAGGAATTTCCACAAAATCCAGTATGAAAGGGGTCGTTTTCGACCAGTGCCTTTCCGTGTTCAACGAATTCAAAGAGGTTCTCAGTGAAATCAGCAATGACCTAAATGACCTTTTGGAGAATGCACCGGGAGTCAATAGCCGGAGAGTCCGCCTCGAATACAGAGACAGGGGACGCTTCGAAGCCGAACTCAAGTTCGCGGACGATGTTCTCGTGTTCACTATGCACTCCGACGTCTTTCTTTTCGACAGGACTCACCCGGTCTGGGAAAGCGATTATGTCAAGGGAAACCGGGACAATGCATACTGCGGAATCATCAGCGTGTATAATTTTCTCTACGATTCACTGAAATACAACCGGTCTGAAGACATAGGTTATCTGGTAGCGAGAGTGTTCGTCAACAGGGGCAAAGCATTCTTTGTGGAAGGGAAGAAACAGGTATGGCAGGATGTTATGGCATTCGGAAGAGACATATTAGGCAGAAATGAGATAAAAACCATCATTCTGTCCGCCGTAAAATATACCCTTTCTTTCGACCTCCTCGTTCCGCCATATGACGTAGTCAAGGAA